>JBAQLU010000240.1:0-1861 GCA_049302065.1 Thermodesulfovibrionales bacterium | reverse complement strand
AAGTAGAGCATTTCAACCATATGCTGGTGAGGCTGGAAGAACTTCTCTATCACGAACTTTCAGGTTGTGCCGCCTGGAAGGTAGAACTGGTGGGCATCGACTTCATTCAATCGAAGAAGATCGAGGGAAATACAGAAGAGGAGGTTATTAACAATTGTATTAAAGAAATCACCGCCGATGGATTGGTTAAGAGTATGACCTACTCCATCGGCGGAAAAGGCATATTGCTTAATCTCAAAATGAAAGATTGCATTCACCTTCCTAAAGAGGTCAAGCTGAAAAAAGATAATATCAACCCCTATATTTGCCCCATAGCCAATATGATCATGGATCAGTTAATAGAGAAGTTGAAATATGAGACCACCTTTTTGGCCAAGCTCAATATCAATGAACGGACAGGGGAATGTAAAGTGAAATGCGCAATCTATGAGACCCCCGATAAAATAGGCTTGGTATCAGATTGGGGTAAAGAAGAGTTGTAGATGGAATTTGAAGGGGATGACGGATAGAGCTTGAAAAGTTTTGGCTTGAGGTATCATTTGTGATGCTTTGCACTCTGCGAAATGTTAAGGGGAAAGGAGGTGAAATTGGATAAGTCATTGCTTAGAGGTGAAGCATAGTCTTAATTAATTCCTGAAAGGAGGGAAATTCATATGAAGAATAAAGGAATCTTCATCTGTCTGGTCTTAATAGCTGCATTGGTGCCTTCGATCGTTTGGGGAGCAATAGAATTGAAATTCTGTAATTACTTTCCCATCCCAGCCCGACAATCCAAAATCGGCGAGGAATTCATTAAGGATCTTGAGGCTCGCTCTGGGGGCCGATTAAAAATCACTTATTACCCCGCTGGAACCCTGCTTACTGCTCCGAAAATCTATGACGGAGTATTTGAAGGGATTGCAGACATAGGTCTTTCTCATATTGGGTATAATTTCGGTCGCTTTCGAATGACAGAGGCTCTTAACCTCCCTCTTGGATTTCCCAATGCATGGGTAGCAAACCATATCGTCAACGATTTTTATAAACAATTCAAACCAAAAGAATGGGATAAGATCCACATGCTTTCCATGCATGCGGCTCCCGCTCAGGTTGTCCTTTCAGCCACAAAGCCCGTCTACAAGATGGAAGATTTAAAAGGGATGACGCTGAGAGGTCTGGGGTTTGTGAGTGAGGTTGTCAGCGCATTGGGTGCAACACCGCGGTCCATTCCTATGCCAGAAGCCTATGAGGCCCTACAAAAGAGAGTGATTGATGGACTGATGATTCCCATGGAAACATTAAGGGCCTTTCGATTAGCTGAAGTCACAAAGTATGTGACCGAATCCTGGGCCATCGGCCAAGTTGATGCTTTTTATCTGGTGATGAACAAAGACTCCTGGAATAAACTTCCACCAGATATTCAGAAGATCTTCAACGAATATCCTTTTCAGGAAAAATTTGCTACCATGTGGAATGAAATAGATATAGATGGGAAAAATTACGGCAAAGAGAAAGGGTTACAATTTATTGAACTGCCAAGTGCGGAGATCACGAAATGGAAGAAGGCGGTTGAGCCAGTATTAGATAAATATGTAAAATCGATGGTCGCCACAGGGTACCAGGAAAAAGAAACCAGAGAACTAATTAATTACATACGGATGCGGATTGAGTACTGGACAAAAAAACAGAAAGAATCAGGGGTCAAATCCTCCACCGGTCCATCAGAAGTTCGGGTGAAGTAATTGTTGTTATTTTCGTAACATTCCCCCCCCCGAAAGGGGGAGGAATGTAAACGAGGGGAGAAAATGGGACTGAAATTTGAGAAATGGCTAAGCCAATTGGATAAGTTTACAAGGTCGTTCAGCCGTCACCTCGAGTGGGT
>JBAQLU010000239.1:0-5863 GCA_049302065.1 Thermodesulfovibrionales bacterium | reverse complement strand
GAAGTCAGAGAATATGTCGGTGTTATTGCGGATAAGTACAGGCTCAGCGAAGAGGTCCTTGAATCGCAGTTAAAACTGCTTCCCCTCCGAATATATCAGCAGAAATTCTATGAAGATTTTCTCGTTATCGCGACAAAACGACTTGCAGAAAGTGATGAAGACGATGTGGAACTGCTCGCCCTGTCATTAAAATTGAAAGTTCCTGTTTGGAGCAATGACAGGCATTTCCAGCATTCGGGCGTTGAGATTTATTCAACTGCAAAGCTTCTGAAAATATTGAAGGCATAAAAACAATGTGGCCGGACCATAGGTTCCGCTTTGTTACTTTTGTACTTCACAGCCGACTGATGTCACCACAAAGGCGTCCGTACCGTGGGGTCTGCTCACCACAACTTCTTCACCCTCGGGCTTGCGCAACAACGCCTTTGCCATTGGAGAATCAATGCTGATAAAACCCCTTTTGAGATCGAATTCGTCCGGACCGACAATGCGATACCGAAACAGATTCCCATCGGAATCCTCAAGCCCGACCCAGGCGCCGAAAAATACTTTCGACGTATCATCAGGCGGCCTGTCCACGACAATCAATTCGTTCAACCTCTTTGTGAGAAACCGAATACGGGAATCGATCTGCCTTAACTGTTTCTTACCGTAAATATACTCCGCGTTCTCTGAACGGTCCCCCATGGCCGCGGCTTCGGCAACTGCCTGTGTGACCTGGGGGCGCTTCACCTTCCAGAGATATGAGAGTTCCTCGCTCAAATGCGTTCGGCCCTCAGGGGTAATATACCTGGAGGCATTCGCTTTATTACGGGATGGTTGCATGCCTAATTTACCTTACTGTTTCTCCGTTTCCTATACAGTTATTATACCGGAATCACCGCTTCGCCTTGTCGCAAGCTGAAAATATTAGATTGCGCTGTTCACCGCGCAAATCGACAACAGTAAGAAGATGAATCTCTTGTCGATTTGTAAAAGAAATAAGCTGTGCTGCAGACTAATAAAATTACATATCCCCTTTAATGTCCCCATCCGATGCCGAACAGCATTCAACGTGTCCATATTTATTCTACTCAACATTTTTAACTTGCTGAAAGGAAAAAATAATAAGTTCAATTAGTCAAGAACGTCCCATATGATTTTTCCACATATGATTTTTCCAAAGAACGTCCCATATGATTTTTCCACATATGATTTTTCCATTTCCCTTCAAACTTATTCATCTCATCCGTAAATGTTGTAGCCCCATTCCACTATGCGCCAACGCATAGTCCGCCCTAAACGGAATAAATCAACTAATTCACCAACCCGAAAGAGACTCCGACCCGGCGCACTGCTCGTTATGCGCTATTACTGTTTCCTGCTGTAATATCATTTTTTGCAGATATTAATTTTTAAAAATCTGGTAAAATTAATATTAAAAAATGTGTTACAAGAGAAATTGATGGATTCAGCCAAGAAATTATTGGAAGCTGCTTACGATAAGCTTGATTTTTCTGAAGGTCAGCTTTACAGTGCAACCTCTCAACACGTAAATATTAAACTGGAGGTTTGGCTTGAAAAAGGGGATTGGTTGTCCCTTGCTGAGAAGGTTGGGGCAGAAAAAATATTCTTTGTTGAAAATAATCCTGTAATTATATTCGCAGAAAGCGAAGGCAAAGATGCGGAAGTGCTTCGCGAAACTTTCAATAGAATATGGTGTATGGCCCGTCCTTTATTATTATTCCTTGCATGTCCGGGTGAATTATCAGTATTTGACTTGTCAAAACCTCCTGTAAAAACCTCCGCTGAATGGAAAGAAAGAAAACCTATTGATATAGCCAAAAGTGCAGCCGAGGTTGCGACTAAATTGCACGCATATCGTCGTGAACAAATCGAGTCTGGGAGACTTTTTGAAGATGAGCGTTTTGGCAAACCACAACAACGTGCTGATCAGGTATTAATCAATGATCTTAAAACAGTGCGCGCCCGGCTAATTAGTGACGAGGGATTAGCTGGCAAGTATGCCCATGCCCTGATAGGCAGGTCAATCTTTATAAGATATCTGGAAGATAGAAAAATATTAACGCGCAAATACTTTATGGAGATAGCCTCTCAAAATGGTAAGTGGGAAAAGCTGCTGAATACGCTCTCTGGCAAGCCCGATATCAATACTGAAATGGAAAATCTCCTCTACCCCAGAGTGCTCGCCGATAAAAAATTCACATATGCACTTTTCAAACGCCTTGCAAAAGATTTCAATGGAGATATGTTCCCATCAGATGATGAAGAAGAAAAAGCTGTGAAGCCGAGCCATCTTGAATTACTTCAAGGTTTTTTACGTGGAGACGTAGATGTTCAATCAAAGCTATTTTTCTGGGCTTATAGGTTTAAGATTATTCCGATTGAATTAATTAGCAGTATTTATGAGGAATTTTATCACGGGACAAATGGCGAGTCGGACAGTAAAGGTACACATTACACACCTCCAACTCTTGTGGAATACCTTCTTTCCAAAACTTTAACGCCAGATCGTCTTGAAACAAATCCTCGTATCCTTGACGCTGCATGCGGCTCAGGGATTTTCCTTGTCGAAGCCTTTCGCCGCATTGTGCGTTATCGTACAAGAAAACAAAATAGACGTCTGAATTCTAAAGAATTACGAAAAATTTTGCGGGAACAACTTGCAGGAATTGAACTCAATGAAGAAGCAGTTCGCGTTGCTGCATTCAGTCTTTATTTAGCACTCCTACATTATCAAGAACCTCCTGATATTTTACATCAGATAGAACAAGGAAAACGGTTGCCAAACTTAAAATATCAAGTAGGCATTCCTACGGATGAGTTCCATTTTAACAGCTTGCTTGAAGCAAACGCTTTTGATATAGAATCGAAAATAGCTATTGAAGATAATGATGTGTTGCTTCGATTTTCGAGTCAGTGCGCTGATGTTGTCGTCGGCAATCCACCATGGGGAGCACCTGACAAGGATGATGCAGATGGACGAGCGTCTCTGAACGTTGCGCTCGAATGGTGCAAACAAAATAGTATGCCCGTTGGTGATATGGAGCGCTCACAAGCCTTTATATGGAGGGCGTTTGATTTTTTACGACCTGGCGGCTGTGCCGGATTATTAGTTTCTACCGGTGTTTTCTTTAAGAGTCATAACAAAAGCCGTGAATTTCGTCAGAAATGGTTGGCTTCAGTCATTTTATCAGAAGTTGTTAATTTTGCCCATGTGCGGAAAATCTTTTTTAAAAGTGCGATTGCTCCGTTTGCCTCTGTAGTATTTAAAAAAGGAGCATTTATAAATAATGATAATCTTGTGAGGTACTGGTCAGCTAAAGAAACTTCAGCTGCTAAACAGTCAAAAGCTATAATTTTAAGCCGTGCCGACCTTCATGTGGTGCCTCAGGAGAAATTAAGGAACAATGACAAACTATGGAAAATTTACTGGTGGGGGAGTCATCAAGACGAAGCATTGATCAGCGCATTAGAAATAAATAGACGGTTAGATGAACTTGCTGATCCTCCGCATCATGGTTTCATAGAAGGAATAAAGAATAAAAAACCTGCCGGATGGTTATTAAAATACAAAGAATTTCCTCACAAATATTTAGAAAGATATGGGCCTCTTGACAAAGGAAAATTATTACCAGTGCCAAAAGAAGTTAAAGATAAAGGCGTTAAAGAGGTGTATTACGGAAACCGTCTTCTTCTCAAAAGAGGGATATCAAAAAATGGTTATATAATCGCACGATTTGTTTCGGATCGTTTTTGTTTTCGGCATTCTGTTTATGGTATCAAATTTAATGACTCTGAAGAATGGAAATATAAAATCCTTTTAGGGATCTTTTGGTCTTCGTTAATGAGATACTATCTGTTCTTAACTACGGGCTCATGGGGAATGTGGCACTACGATATTCGTCTGGAAGAAGAACTTAGTAAAGTACCTATTAGATTGCCGGTAGACAATCTCTTACGTAATCGTATTGTCAAAATAGTCGATGATTTGAGCGGAAACAAATACAATTTTAAAACGCTTGAATACGCTTTGGATGAAGCGATCTTTGATTTATACGAACTTAGCCAGCCTGAGCGCGATCTTATTCATGACATGTGTGAAGTGGGTTTGGATTTTTTATATAAAGGCACAAAAAGCAATGCAACCGCCCCAATCTTTAAAATGATGCCGCCGATGAGTCACGGAGTCTTTAAAGACATTCCATCCTTCTATGGCAAACAGTCTAAGATCGAAGCATATTTATATACATTCCTTCAAATTTGGAACCGTGAGATGGAGCCTGATGGCGAATTTAGTTGGCGTATCATTCCTTCGGATACCAAAACATCAATGCTTGCCGTAGTATTTTCAACTCAACAGAAGAATGTGAATCCGAGCAATATCTCTGGCTCCGATATTGATGAATGGACGAAGGTATTAAATAGACTTCATGGTGATCTTTTAACACCATATGAAAGCAGTAGGATATACATCGATGGTATGATACGAGCTGTAACGGATACCGATATAATTATTATCAAACGCAATGAAAGTCGCTTGTGGACTCGCAGCATGGCCCGCGAAGACGCAGAGGCAACCCTCCTTCAAGCAATTAATCTACAAGAGGCTAAACAGAGCACTCATAGATGAAACAACCGCGCATCTCTTCAAAAAATCTCTGGGCTAACCATGAAACTCGCGTAAGAGAAGTGTTTAGTCTTGCTTTAGAACTACTACAGAAGGAAACCTTGCTGCCAACTCAAGAAAATGCACTTAATAGAAAACTTTATTTCTGCCTTCTCAGGGCAAATCGCATGTTGCAAGCAAAGAATCGAGGCTTTGATTATCCTCCAATTTATGAAGGGAATAATCAGCCCGATTCCGATGATGTAGCAAGAGCAACGAGAGAATATAAAAGACCAGACTTTCAGTGGGGATTTATTGATAACCTGGAAAGTGATCCGGAAAAGAGCGCTAAGCACTATATTGTTGAATGTAAACGGCTCGGCATGTCTACAAACACGTGGATACTTAATAGAAACTATATAGTGCATGGCGTGGATCGCTTTATAAAAGCTGAGTGGGGTTATGCAAAATCAACTAAATATAGTGCTATGATCGGCTACATCCAGAATATGGAAATGGATGAAATTTTTAGGGAAGTTAACTCGTATGGAAAAGAGATGTCCTTTCCTCAAATATCCCCTCCAAAGGATGGTTGGATAAATAGCGGCGTAAGTAACCTCAACCAACGACTAAATCGTCCCGAAGTTCCTCCGACACCATTTGAACTCAGACATATTTGGGTAGATTTACGAAGACAGTATAAGACGATGGAGTAAGACGATAGAAGAGCACAGAGTCACGTCTTGTTTCTTATATTCCCCATATTTCATTCAACTCAATCCCACCTCTAATCGACAGCCCCACAAGCACAATTGCAAAAGGGGAACTAAAAACGGGGTCAAGGGGAACTAAAAACGGGTAACAGTTTAGTCCTTTCGTCACCCGATGTTTCAACTTGAATTGCAATACAGAGCGGCCTGGGCTGTAGCAGTATCGGAAGTGAGGAGTGTTTGCAGGAATTTTCTTGGATGAAGCCCCTGTCGCATAGCGGTAAGCACAAGACTGGGCAAGATGCTGTGTGTCTTTAATCCGCTTTCAGAGCGTGTTCCGAACATGATTTTACGAAAGATTACCATAAAACGGATTGACTGTTCCGCCGGGGAACTAAAAACGGGGTCAGGTCTTTATTCTTGGCGTGCCCAGCGAAGGGCAGTGCAATCTAACGGGTGAAAGTCCCGTCATGGCAAAAGCCGGAAGCCATGTAGCTTGGATGGCAGGTGGTGACGGAAACATTGCCTTCTGAAGCCCATCGAC
>JBAQLU010000238.1:0-4378 GCA_049302065.1 Thermodesulfovibrionales bacterium | reverse complement strand
GAGGGTTAGGGTGGGGGTGTTTGATGAAAATGTTTTCAACACCCTCCCCTTAATCCCCTCCCCTCAAGGGAGGGGAGATTTAAGATACCTCGTCCCGAAAGCTTTCGGGACTGCGGGGTAGTTCATTAGAAGATGCTTTTTAAAAGCAGATGATTTTATATTTAGATTCACTATACTGTCAAGGGAAAGCTATTTTAATTAGAGATAATCTCAGTGCTTGAACAATCCATGTCCCGTAATATCTATAAAGTGGCATATTTGTTGCTATATTATTTAGTATAATTCGTTAAGCAGACTTATTAATTAAAATTTGTTCAGCATTTTATAACACGTTGATAATATTATATAATAGAAAATATATTTTCAGGAGGTTTTTACATGACGATTGTCTTGCTTGATGCTAAGGGTCTGAAATGTCCACAGCCAACGATTCAGATGACGATTAAGGCTTTAAAATTAAAAAAGGATGATGTACTCGAAGTAGTTGCAGACTGCTCTACTTTCGAAAACGACGTAAAGAACTGGTGCCGGAGGAATAATAAAACCCTCCTATGGATAAATGATGAAGGAGAAAGTGTTAAACGCTGTCAGGTACAATTCTAAAGATGCTCTTGAATTCATGAAGCTGCAGTTTTACAGAAATCTGATCTCGCGTTCTCAGAAATACACATGCTATTTTAAAAACTGCCTTACTCTGCTTTGTTTCATTTTTTGTTCACTTTTTATTATTTCAGGGCAGAGCAAAGCTGAAGAAATAACCATTGGCATGTCTGCAGCTTTTAAAGGACCGACAGGAGGCCTTGGAACCGAGCTTTACAGAGGCTCCATGGCCTATATCGAGCATATAAATAATTCAGGCGGTATTAACGGGAAAAAAATAAAGATAATTCCATATGACGATGGATATAACCCTGTCCCTGCCATTGAAAATACGATAAAGCTTATTGAAAAAGATAATGTTTTTCTACTTTTTGACTATGTCGGAACACCAACCGTTACGAGGGTGCTTCCCATACTAAAGAGGTATAGTGACGAATCAGTCTATCTCTTCTTTCCCTTTACAGGGGCGCAACCACACAGGCAATATCCATACGACCAGTTTGTCTTTAATTTACGGGCATCATATCACCAGGAAACAGAAGGATTGGTTGATCACCTTGTAAGTATCGGCAGGAAAAAGATTGCAGTATTCTATCAGGTTGATGCTTATGGAAGGAGCGGATGGAACGGAGTGCGGATGACATTGGCTAAATATGGCCTCAAGATTGTTGGAGAGGCTACATATAAAAGAGGCACTAAATATTCAGAAAGCTTAAAAAAGCAGGTGGAAATACTCAAAAAGTCAAATGCAGATGCTGTAATCTCTATCGGCGCATATGCTGCATGTGCAGCGTTTATAAGGGATGCAAGGGATGCAGAATGGAATATTCCTATTGCAAATGTATCTTTTGTAGGAAGCGAGTTTCTCATAGGCCTTTTGCTTAATACCGGGAAAGAAAAAAAGAGAGACTATACGTTTAACCTGATAAATTCACAGGTCGTTCCGAGCTACGAGGATACATCCCTGAAAGCTGTAAAACAATACAGGGAACTGATGGATAAATATAACCCTCTGGCTCCGCAAGGCATTGCGGAAACAGGGTATAAACCTTTGAGATACAGTTTTGTGAGCTTTGAAGGTTTTCTCAATGCAAAGCTCCTTGCTGAAATCATTAAAAGAATGGGAAATACCCCCCAGAAGTCGAACATCAAAAAAGTTGTTGAAAATATACGAAGCCTTGATATCGGCATAGATGCAAAGGTTTCATTTGGTCCGAACAAACATCAGGGACTGGACAAGGTTTATTATACGACGTATGAGAACGGCCGTTTTGTTCCGGTTAAAGACTGGAACAGGTGGCGCAAATGATAGTGTCTAAACTCTTCAAAAAGACCCTCTTCATTATCATCGTACTTTTCGGAGTAATAGCGTTTACAATAGCTGTCTCATCAGGATGGAATCTGTATAACGACCTTATCCAGGAATACAAAAGTAAAGGCACTGCTATAGCAAAAAGCATAGCAGGGTCCAGCGTTGAAACCCTGCTCAACAGAGATGCCTCAACAGTTCAGGCAATGATTGACCAGTTCCTTGAGATAATAGGAGTCTCTTATGTCTTTGTTGTTGATGCTCAGGGAGAAATAATATCACATACCTTTGTACCCAGTGTGCCTGATGAAATAATGAAAATCAAAGGAGAAAAAACAAAGTCTGTAACACGAATTCAGGACTTGCGTCTCGAAGGAAAGGGAGACTTTATAGATATATCTGCCCCGATATTGGAAGGAGCGATAGGATTTGTTCATGTCGGAATGGATAAGGGGATTATCATGTCACAAATGCAGTCTGCAATGATCAGGCAGCTATACCTTCTCCTGATAATCTTTCTGATAAGCATTTCAATGGCATATATCTTCGTCAATAAAATTTCCCAGCCTTTGAATAAACTCACAGAATACTCTAAGAAACTTGCCTCTCATGACTTTTCCTCTGCGGTTGATATCAAATCCAACGATGAGATAGGTCTTCTTGCAACCACAATGAAATCGATGGCTACAGACCTCCATGAAGTTTTTGACAGGTATGAGCAGGCAATAAATGACGCAATAGTTGAACTGCAGAACACCCTCGCCTATCTGACGGCTGTCATAGACAATATGGCAGACGGGCTTCTTGTCACTGATATCGATGGTACAATCACCCATGTCAATCCTGCACTTTCATCTATGTTTGCACTCAGGGAAACCGATATGATTGGAAAGAATTGCAAAGACATATTTGATCCTCTACTGGCTGAGCTTGTCGAGAAAACGAGAAAATTTACCAATGAGATATTTACAACGGAAATAGGACTTGCGGGTAACAGGGTTGGGAAAGCAGTCACAACAGGCATACACAAGGATACTTTTCAGTCAGATGATAAGGGAGTCGGTTCGGTTATCCTTGTAAGGGATATAACAGCAGAAAAGGAAGTTGACCGTATGAAGACCGATTTTATTTCAACGGTATCACATGAACTGAGGACTCCTCTGACTTCAGTGCGTGGCTTCACAGAGATAATAAAGAAAAAGCTTGAGGAAGACATATTCCCTCGGTTTGAGACGAATTCAGATAGAAAGACTGAAAAGACTATAAAACGAATAAAGGACAACCTCGAAATTATCTTATCCGAAGGCGAAAGACTGACTGCATTGATCAATGACGTGCTTGACATATCCAAGCTGGAGGCAGGAAAAGTCGAATGGAAGATGGAAAAAATTCATATATCTGATATTATCGATCGCGCATTGAGTGCAACATCTTCCTTATTTGAACAGAAAAAACTTGAATTCATAAAGGTTATTGAAGAAGGATTGCCGAAAATTACCGGTGATAAAGACAGATTAATACAGGTTGTGATCAATCTTCTGTCAAATTCTGTGAAGTTTACAGACAAAGGGTTTGTAACCTGCAGAGTTAAGAGGACTGCCCATAATATTATGGTAAGCATAATCGACACGGGTATCGGTATATCTGATGCTGATAAGATAAAGGTTTTCGATCAATTCAGACAGGCAGGAGATACCCTGACAGAAAAACCTACTGGAACTGGACTTGGTCTCTCTATCTGCAGGCAGATCGTGGAATTTCATAGCGGAAAAATCTGGGTTGATAGCGAACTTGGAAAAGGTAGTATATTTACCTTTAGTCTTCCTGTTAGCGTAAAAGAAGATGTTACATTGGAAAAAGCTTATATTAATTCAACTTCTGAGCAATCATCATAGGAGAAATGAAACATATGCCGAAAATATTGATTGTTGATGACGACTTTCTCATAAGAAACCTTTTGAAGCAGATATTGGAACCTTTTGAGGAAAAAGGGGTCAAATTGTTCGTAGCTGATAACGGAATTGTTGCTATTGATAAAGTTAAGAGCGAAAACCCTGATATTGTTTTTCTTGATGTGATGATGCCGAAGATGAACGGATTCGAGGTTTGCAATATTCTCAAGAACGATCTCGAAATGAAAAATATTTATATTATTATGCTTACTGCAAAAGGACAGGAACTTGATAAACAGAAGGCTGTGGGTATGGGAGCGGATTTTTACATCACTAAGCCTTTCAATATCAACGAAATTATCAGGAAGGTCAGCGAGGTTTTAAATATAAATTTATCCTGATATTGATATGAGACCCTGAACCATATCTCATCTAATTCATTTAAAATTATTTATAATTGATACACCCTGCGGTCTCTGCCGCAGGATCCGATGTACTTAACGTTATTGGAGTGAAAAGCCTGTAGAATAACTATGGGATGGTAGATCTTGAGCAGGAGATATGGCGATGGTATCAC
>JBAQLU010000237.1:0-5514 GCA_049302065.1 Thermodesulfovibrionales bacterium | reverse complement strand
TTGACGACAGGACACCGGATGAGGTTTACTTTACTACACTACCGCAGATGCAGGTAGCGGCATGAGGCAGAGCAGCTTATCACTTAAGAATCGCTTCAGGCTGTCCAAACAAACCCGGCCACCTCTCTAATAAGAATGAATGGAGAGCTTATGTAATTGAAAGACCAATCGAAGTAAGACTTAATAAGCGTTTTAAAAGCACTAAATTAGCCACTTTGTTTACTGGTGAGAAGGTCAATGTAGTTAGGATTGAGAAAAAGTGGGCTTACATTGAGTTCTTTGATTATAGAACGGGGCTTCCTAACTATGGATGGGTACCAAAAAAATATTTAAGAGTTGTCCAATAATTATTTATATTTTAAATAATAGGATATTTTCCTTTCTCCAAATCTATTATCATTTCAGCAATAAAAGATTTCCACCAGCGAATGTAATTTTTGTTATCAAAAACCCTTGAAGAATTGTGTCTTGGGTTTCTAAGCATGTCTCTTAGTTCACTTATTAAAGTTTCTTTTGAAGTTAAGCAAAGCTTCCCAGAGAGAGATTGGTATATATCATGTTTAGCCAAATATTGATCGAATACATCTTGAGATTGCTCCCCATTTTTTATTCTACTTTTAAGTTCTTTTAGATAATTGTTCGTATTATTAACAATACCCCTAAATAAGTTGTTTATTTTGTTGTAATCCCATTCATCCATATTTTCTTTCAAATTAAAACCTCCAAAGAAATTTTATAACATATTATTTCAAGAGGGTATTTATTGTAAACACCCATAGGAGGCTTTATATGAGAAAACAAACCATAGTTGTTGGCACCAGAACATCTCAGGAGAAATATGAGAGGCTGAAGCAAATGGTTGCTGAGCAATGTATATCGGTAGGCAGTTTCCTTAGAATTTTAGTTAATGACTTCCTCAGAAGCAATACCCGTATCTCTTTTTCTTAATGTGTCAGAAGAAATTCCCCAAGAGAGAGTTGTAAACACGTTAACTACTCAGAATAGTGGAATAAAATATCTGTCAAACCGTCAAGTAAATACAATCAAGCAGATTAAAATGCCACTAAAATATAGCAATTGCTAAATATATTTAGACAATGTATATTATTTCATCAAAAAGGGAAAGTAGGTGAGGAAGTCTTGCAATGATACATTGTAAATCGTGTGTCCGCTGTTTTTATATTTTTTGCAAGAGTCTTTTTTATATAATAGGTGAAATGAGTTTATTGAAGGCATATTATGTGGGATAGAAGACAGTATAAGAGATTTACAGACGATGTTATGGATATGTATGGCAAGATGGTCCTGGCCGATGATGTGAAGATTCTTGACATAAGCCTCAGCGGTATTTCTCTGAAGGCAGACAGAAGGCTGAATATCGCTTGCAATCATATGCTGAATATAGAGGATAAAGGCAATATCCTGACTGTTAAGGGTAGGGTCATTTGGTCCTTGCTCAGTGAAAACAAAGACGGAAAGCAAGGTGAGATTGTTCCTATATATACAGCCGGCATGAATTTCACGGATATCACGAAAAAGAAGAAAAAGGAAATTGCCGAGTTCATAGCTGCACATTTTAACAATGGCCATAAGGGATCAGACGTTTCAGATGAGCAGAAGAAAGAAGTTTATAAACAGGTGAATGTGTCTAAAATAAGTGGGCTCAGGATTTTTATCAAGGCAAATATCAATGCTCCGGGAGAACTTATACTGAATCGCAACAAGAATTTCAGGGTAAAAGAACTCAGTCCCACTGATATGCTCATCGAAAGCAAACAGCCACTGGAGATGGAAAGCAAGTTAGATATGGAGATATTACTTCCGGAATATAAAACTATTAGTGTCCTTGGATGTGTTGCATCATGCTGTACAAATAAGGATAAGGATTCAGTGAATTATGACATCGGGATAGAATTTCTGGACATGCCTGAAAAAGATTGGGAATTACTTAGCGGATTTATTTTTCTGTACGATCATATTGATGAAGGTACTTAATGTATCGTTATTATTGTGACCTGTAAGGGAAATAGAGACTGAAGACTGAGCCCTTTCCGGCAGAACTGTCTACTTTAATAAAACCTCCGTGACCCTCGACAATTTTTTTACAGATTGAAAGACCCAGACCCGTCTCTTCTTTTGTAACTTTTGTGGTAAAGAAAGGTTCAAAAATAAAATTTAGATTTTTTTCAGGAATCCCTATGCCTGTATCTGCTATTTTCAACGTTACATAATTTTTCCTGTTCATTGATTCTTCATTGGTTTCAATAGTTAGTGCCCCGCCTTGAGGCATTGCGTCAATAGCATTTGATATGAGGTTATTGATTGCTTCCTTAATGTGTTTTTTATCAGCATATAAAGGGGTGACTTCTCCAAAAGATCTTTGTATGCTGATTGACCGCTGATTGCAAACAATTTTGTATGCATTTAAAGATTCAACAGCTACCCTGTTGATATCAAGTTTTTTCTTGAGAAAAAAAGGCTTGTTTGAAAAAAGCAATACATCTCTAAGTATGTCCTCAAGCCTTTTTACTTCCAAAGAAATCAGTTCTGCATACTCTTTTTCTTTTGCTCCGGAAGGAATATTTTTATTGAGCCTTTCTGCAAATCCTCCGATTACGGTAATCGGATTCCGTATCTCATGCGCCACATTTGCCGTGAGCCTGCCGAGGGCGGATAATTTTTCATGTTCAGTAAGCTTTTTATGCAACCTTTCTTCAGCTTCTTCAAACTTACATTTAGCCCTTTCCATTTTAGCAACAGACTTGCGTAATGTTCTTAATTCATTTATTAGTTGTTCCCTTGTCTTATATGCATCCTTCATATGGCATATTACCTGAGAAGAATCCTTCTTACCCGCATTTCGTAAAGCCGCAGTTATGGCATACAGCGCATCCGCCTTCGTGTTCAATTGCACCGCCGCATTCAGGGCAGGCGCCCATGAGCATGATAACCTTATTGCTGTCTCCATTGCCCTTATTGCCTTTTGTATAGTACTTCTCTAATGCTCTTGCTATGGCATCAGAGCAGGAAAGCACCCTGCCTCCGTCATGCCATGTTGGTGAATGGCATGAAATGCCTTTCAGTTGGTTAATAACTTCTTCAGGTTCGATATTTGATCTGAATGCCAGTGACACGAGTCTGCCGATTGCTTCGGACTGACTCGCAGCACATCCGCCAGCCTTGCCCATTGAGGTGAAAAGTTCAAAAAGATGTCCCTCTCCATCTTCGTTAATCGTGACATAGACATTTCCACAGCCTGTCTTCATGAACCTTGTCGATCCTCTTATAACTTCCGGTCTCTTTCTCGGCACAATCTTCTGCCATGATTCTATTGCATGTTTCTCATCTTTTCTGCCCTTTGTAAGAACCTGTTTTTCTCTTGAACCGTCGCGGTAAACAGTGACACCCTTGCAGTCGAGTTTATATGCGAGGAGATATACATCTTCCACATCCTTTGGAGTTGCTTTATAAGGGAAATTTACGGTTTTTGAAACAGCATTATCAACGAATTTCTGGAAGGCCGCCTGCATGGTTATATGTTCTACGGGTGTGATGTCATGGGCAGTTACAAAGACAGCCTTAACATCACTCGGTATCTCTTCAAAATCCTGGATGGATCCTTTGTCTGCTATCCTCTCCATGAGGTCTCTGGACCAGAATCCGCGTTCTTTTGCAACCTTCTCAAAATATGGGTTTATCTCGATGAGTTTTGTGCCTTCCATGACAGTCCTTACGAAAGAGACAGCAAAGAGCGGTTCAATCCCTGATGAACAGCCTGCTATTATCGAGAGTGTTCCTGTTGGGGCTATGGTTGTAACTGTTGCATTTCTCAGTTTTACCTTGCCGTCATAGATACTTCCTTCATAATTCGGAAAGACCCCGCGTGCGGTTGCAAGTGCTTCTGATGCGCTCTTGCCTTCTTTCTGAATGAACTCCATTACATCTTCAGCAAGATGTACAGCCTTATCAGAGTTATACGGAATCCCGAGTTGTATGAGCATGTCTGCCCATCCCATCACCCCAAGGCCTATCTTTCTGTTCGCCTTTGTCATCTCCTCTATCTTCGGGAGCGGATATTTGTTGATATCAATGACGTTATCGAGGAAGTGTACTGCTTTCCATGTTGTGTCTCTGAGTCTATCCCAGTCCACCTCATTGCTTTCTGCTTTTATCATCTTTGCGAGATTGATTGAACCCAGGTTGCAGGACTCATACGGCAGGAGGGGCTGTTCACCGCAGGGATTGGTTGACTCTATATGTCCTGCTTTGGGGGTAGGATTTGATGCATCAACCCTGTCAATGAAGACGATGCCGGGTTCTCCGTTTCTCCATGCATGCTCTACGATCAGATTAAAGACATCCTTTGCCTTCAGGGTATTCGCTACTTTTTTTGTCCTTGGGTTGATAAGGTCATATGTCTTGTCTTCTTCAACGGCCTGCATGAACTCATCAGTAATTGCAACAGAGATATTAAAGTTATTGAATTTTGTAGTATCATCCTTGCATGTAATAAAATTGAGGATATCAGGGTGATCAACCCTCAGGATGCCCATATTGGCGCCTCTTCTCGTGCCACCCTGTTTAACAGCTTCAGTGGCTGTATCAAAAACAGTCATAAAAGAGACCGGTCCTGAAGATATGCCTTTGGTAGAGCCGACAATATCTCCATTAGGTCTCAGCCTCGAAAAACTGAAGCCTGTGCCTCCGCCTGATTTATGAATAATTGCGGTATGTTTGACCGCGTCGAATATGGATTCCATAGAGTCATTCACAGGGAGGACAAAACATGCACTGAGTTGGCCGAGTCTTCTTCCTGCATTCATAAGGGTAGGGCTGTTGGGAAGAAATCCCAGGGAGGTCAGCATCGAATAGAAATCGTTCTCAGACGCTGCAATGTCTTCAGGAGATTTTCCATATTGCAGATCAGCAGATGCAATACTCTTTGCCACCCTCTGAAAGAGCTCATCAGGAGTCTCTACTACCTTGCCCTCCTCATTCTTTTTCAGGTACCTCTTTTCAAGAACCTTCACCGCGTTTGGTGTTAAGTTTAATACTTTCAGTGCTTCCATAACTCCCCCTTTTTCGTTGTTAAACCTTTTTTGTTTTTATATATGCCTGTATTATTCAAAAGATTTCCTCTCTTTTTTCACATCAGAGACAAATGACATGTGAATTTGCCTTCTCATTTCCTCCATAACATTTTCACCTTCTATGGGACACGCCTTTGTACATAAACGGGGACAATTCAGGCATTCAAGCCAATCATCGAAACCCTTACAAGGCTCCATATATGCGCTCCTTTTGTCTCAAAATATCTCAACAAATTGTATTACACGTGAATTAAACCACAATATATTGTGGAAGTCAAGAAAAAAGTGAAATTTTTGGGTTCTTTCGTAAAAAAGTTGAAGAACATCGAATGAGAAGAATGACTGGATTCCCGCCTCCGCGGGAATGACGAAAAAACATGCACTTAAGAATGTCATTCCCCGACTTGATCGGGGAATCCAGGGT
>JBAQLU010000236.1:0-4508 GCA_049302065.1 Thermodesulfovibrionales bacterium | reverse complement strand
GCTATTCCCTCCCCCTTGAGGGGGGAGGGTTAGGGAGAGGGTGATGGAAGATGAATTCAACACCCTCCCCTTAATCCCCTCCCCTCAAGGGAGGGGAGATTTAAGATACCTCGCAGCTCTGCTGCGGGGTAGTTCATTCTCAAAATTGTATAAAAATCTCACTGCCAATAGAGCAGATGGAGTATTATATATTCATTTGAGCAAAGAATTCTTCGAAGCTCTGATTCGGGGAATTCTAACATCCCCTCCCCCTTGAGGGGGGATGTTTAAGATACCTCTGCATTTTTTGGGTTAACAGGTATATTACAGGGTAAACATGCTTTATTACGATGATCTAATCAATGAGCTATCCGGTATATGCGGGATAGAACCTGAGTACTGGGATATCTTCGGTAAAAAACATACAGCATCCATTGATACCAGGAAAGCTGTTCTCAGGGCAATGAAATTGAATATTGAGACAGCAGAGGATATCGCGAATGAGATCAGTAAAAAACGATGGAAATCATGGAAGGGCTTTCTTGAACCAGTATATGTCATATCTGTAAATGCCCAGGCAGTTTTGATTCCTGTATATATTCCCGTAAATGAGGATGAGGAAAGCAGACTCACAATTTCATGCTCTCTTGAAGATGAAAGTATTCATAAAGTACTGCAAAAACATATAATTCCCGGCAAAGACATAGCTATTTCTGAACAGCAATGGATAGATGGTAAAAGATATATAAAAGTATTCCTGCATATTGAGCATAGAGACATTGGTTATTATGTCCTCGGGGTAGAGTGTAAACATCCTGACAAAATCTTCCCTGAAAAAAGCAACAAGCTTCAAAAAAGTTCAAGGATTATCATAACTCCTGATGCCTGTTATCTGCCCCCTAAATTACAGAATAATCCCCCTTTACCCCCCTTTAGTAAAGGGGGGGAGGGGGGATTTAATGGCAAAGCATGGGGGTTATCCATTAATCTTTACGCAATACGTTCGGAACAGAACTGGGGGATTGGAGACTTCACTGACTTAAAGAGGATTGTCAGATGGGTTGCCGGTTTTAAAGGCAGCCTTGTTGGGATTAATCCGCTGCATGTTATCCCGAATACCAGCCCATTTGGTGCGAGCCCGTATTCTCCCATAAGCAGGCTTTATAAAAATTTTATTTACCTTGATATTGAAAGAATACCTGAGGTTAAAGAATCAGAAGATGCCGGGAAGTTCATGTCATCAAAAAAATATTCCCAAAAATTGGATGAACTGAGAAAAACAGACCTAATCGATTATGAAGCAGTTGCATCATTGAAAGAAAAAATCCTGAAGTATGCTTTCAGTATTTTCTATAAAAAGCATTATCTGCGGAATACAGGCAAGGGCAGAGAATTTAAGAAATATATTTCAGAAGAAGGTCTTGCACTTGAATCTTTTGCTATCTTCATGGCATTGAGTGAACATATGAAGAAAACAAAAAATGCTCATTCATGGCAGGAATGGCCCGGGAAATATCAGGATCTGTACGGCAAGGCAGTTGATGCATTCAGAAAGGAATATAAAAAGGAAATCATTTTTTATCAATATGTACAGTGGCTTATCGACAAACAGATCAGGGAAATTTCTGAAGATGCTGAGAATCACGGCTTGAATGCTGGACTTTATTATGACCTCGCTATCGGCTCTCTGTCGGGCGGAAGCGATGCATGGGCCTATCAGGAGGTTATAGCAGACAGAGCAGATGTCGGTGCGCCTCCAGACGATTTCAGTCCGGATGGACAGAAGTGGGGATTCCCTCCGCTCATACCTGAGAAATTAAAAGATAACGCATATGAATTGTTCATCCAGACTATGAGAAGAAGCATGAAGTATGGCAGAGCCATCAGAATAGACCATGCCCTCGGTTTATTCAGGCTTTTCTGGATACCGGATGGCATGACCCCGGAGGACGGCGCTTATGTTGCCTGCTCTTCTGATGACCTTCTAAGGATTATTGCACTGGAGAGTACCCTCAACCAGACTATGGTGATAGCAGAAGACCTTGGTACTATGGGTGAGCATGTGAGAGATAATTTAAAAAGATTTCAGATGCTCTCATACAGGCTTTTTTATTTTGAAAGAAATTACCCGGATCCTTCCTTTCTTTCACCGGAAAAATACCCTAATATGGCGCTCTGTGCAGTAACAACACATGACCTGCCGACACTATATGGTTACTGGAGAGGGCGTGATATTGAGACAAGAAGAAGTGTCGGCAAATACCTTAACGAAGCGCAATGGGAACAACAGGTTCAGGACAGGGAAAGGGATAAGAGGCTTATTCTCACTGCACTGAAATCTCAGGGCCTAATTACTGATGATTTTCCTTCAGATCCTGATATGATCCCGGAAATGACTGCTGAACTCTGTCTTGCCATTTATAAGTATCTCGCGCTTTCTTCGTGCAAGCTGCTGCTTGTCAGCCTCGATGATATAATCGGCACGCTGGATCAGCAGAATATGCCGGGGACAGTCGATTCATATCCGAACTGGATGCAAAAATCCCCTGTCACTCTTGAGGAGATAATGGCACGGGAGAGATTTGCTGCCGTAACTGAGATGTTGAAAAAATATTTTTAATGTAAAATGAAAGGAGGGGAATTACAGATTCTGATCAGAATCCAATCTCAACGGAGGAATAATGGCACATCCAAAGGCCCTTGCATTTATCCTTGCCGGCGGAAAGGGTGAACGACTTTTCCCGTTAACAGCATTCCGTTCCAAACCTGCTGTTCCATTTGGCGGCAGGTACAGGATCGTGGATTTTGTCCTGAGCAATTTCGTGAACTCCCATATTTACTCCATCTATCTGCTCGTCCAGTACAGATCGCAATCACTCATAGAACATGTGAGGATGCACTGGGGTTTATCTTCTGTAATGAAGGATCACTTTGTGACTGTTGTGCCCCCACAGATGCGGATGGGGCCTGAATGGTTCCAGGGAACTGCTGATGCGGTTTTCCAGAATGTTGGCCTCATACAGCAGCATGATCCAAGGCTTGTCATAATCTTCGGTGCAGACCATATCTACAGGATGGATATCCGCCAGATGATGGAGTTCCATCTCTCAAACGACGCCTTTGTGACTGTTGCAGCCAGACCCTTACCGATTGAGCAGGCGTCTTCGTTCGGAGTTATCGTGACTGATGATGAAAAAAGGATTGTCGGCTTTCAGGAAAAACCAAAGAAACCTACGCCGATGCCTGATGATCCCAAACGGGCTTATGTATCAATGGGGAATTATATTTTTAATAAAGGTATTCTCATGGAAGCACTGGCAAAGGCACAGAGAAAAAAACAGCATGATTTTGGTGCGCATGTTATCCCGGATCTGGTTGAAACAGGAAAGGTATTCGCCTATGATTTCGCTACAAATGTCATTGCCGGAACAATGCCTTATGAAGAAAAGGGTTACTGGCGGGATGTCGGGACAATAGCTGCAATTTTTGACGCTCACATGGACATGCTGGGGAATGAGCCTCTCTTTGAACTTGACAACAGTTCATGGCCTATTCATCCATCAGGGTATGAGGGCCCGGCTACCAAGATTCTCAGGGGTGATATAAGGAATAGCCTGATTGCCGAGGGATGCAGAATTCATAAGGCAAAGATCCGAAACTCAGTAATTCGGAGTGGTGTTACAATCGAGGACGACGTCAGCATTGAAGACTGCCTCATCATGGATCATGTAATACTGAAGAAAGGCTGCAGGCTGAAAAAGGTGATTGTGGATAAGTTGAATATTATTGGAGAAGGAGTAGAAATCGGGTTTGCTCCTGATAAAGACCGTTTTCGCTGCCATATAGATTCTTCAGGGATTGCTATTGTTCCGAAAAGCGGCAAGCTGATTAAAGCTTCAAGATAGATAATGCCGGATTCTAACAGACTTTGAGAGAATATTTTTAAGGAGGGAAGAAATGGACTTCTGGGAGAAGATAAAAAGAGATATTCAGAAAGGGATCAGAGAAGGCTTTGGAATAGTCAGGGAAGGTGTGACTGTTGCAAGGGCAAAAGCAGAGGAACTTACTGAAGAAGGCAAAAGAAGGCTAAAGATTTTCGAGCTGAAGACTAAGGTACAGAGGGAGATATCAGAACTTGGCGGCAGGGTATATGCCGTCAGCGAGAAGCTAAAAAATCCCATGTTGGATAAGAAGGCAAAAGCAGTTATCGCCCGAATTAAGAAAATCGAGACACAGATAGCCAAACTGGAAAGCAAAAAGAAGGCAGTATTCAGGAAAGCAACACCAAAGCGAGTCATTAAGCCAAAAGGCAAATAGAGTCTGTTTATAAAGTACGATTCCGATAAAAATCGTCATTCTCGCGAAGGCGGGAATCCAGTATTTTCAATGCCTTCTGGATCCCCCGGTCAAGAGGCTGTGTCGCAATTATGTGTGTGAGTTGCCTGTTCATGCAAGACGCACAAAAAATACGTCATTCCCTGGCTTGACCAGGGAATCCAGGTTTTTTGGGGTAACTCCCTGAACAATTC
>JBAQLU010000235.1:0-2760 GCA_049302065.1 Thermodesulfovibrionales bacterium | reverse complement strand
CTTCTTTTAAGATTGCTACGATCTGTGTTTCCGTGAATCTCGTCCTCTTCATTTAGAACCTCCTGACGGTTATTTTGCCAGAAAGCTCTACTTACAGAGTGTCTGCTTTTAGGGGAAGCTTACGCTTTCACTTCAACAAATCGGGCATTAAAATAGTTCTGTGAGGCAAATTGGAATGTATCCTGGGTTGATTTGTTTAATACTTTACCGATAATAGACATTGTAATTTATTCTCCTAATTCTATTATTTTCCTGTCAAAATCTTCGTCACATTGGGTTCTTACAAATTCTTCAAGTTCCCAAAAGCCATAGGGAATCAATAATTTTGGTTCTGGTATTTTGGGGTGATGTATACTATCTTTCGAATCGGGATTTAGTACACTCTTAATTAATTCCTTTTTTGCTTCGATTTTATCTCTTAACAATCCTTGAGCGAATATATCTACTCTCATTGGTCGGTAGTCCATAGGCTTATAGAAATATGTTTGAATTAAGGATTCTTCTGCATCTCCTGGATAAGGACCAAGATAGTCGGTGATGTCCGTGTTCATTAATCTATGAATATCGAAATGCAGTTTTCCAGTTTGCGTACTCATAACAGAAGTCATTAAATCACTCGCGTTATAAATCAAAAAGCATAAAGTTAGCTTATCTAAATTAAGATTAAGTGTAGCAAGCCTTCCTAACATTTTATCAGATGCAGATTTTTCAATAAAAAAAAGTAATTCTCTATTTTCAGGCATATTGCTAATTTTTTCTAGAATAATTTGACAGCACAAATCGGCAATTACCCTCTCGTAGCATTGAGAAGCGAAATTTTTTAGCCCTTTAAATGCTCTTTTTACTGAGAGCAAGTCCTCTTTGTCAATTTTGTTACCCATATAAGTCTTCAAAATAGATATTGGGGTTCCCAATTCATACAGAGTAAATGGAATATCCGCATTAAATGTCTTAATCTGAGGGGTAGCTAACTTGTCTATTTGGGAGGTTTTACTGTTGTAAAGAACGACTGGAATGTATCTATAACAGAAATTATCTCGTTTCATCTGCAAAAGTTTGATAATTTCTTTATCTCTGAGTATATAAGTCTTCTGTCTAATATTTATTATTTCAATTCCCTTATTCTGTTTCATTTTCATTTAACTCTTGCTGATATTCCATTCCTGTTGAAGAGTTTTTCAAGTAAATTTACTGCCTGCTTAAAATGGCTATTATCCAAATCGCCTGCTAATGGATATAAATAAACGTTGATAGATTCTTCGGTAGCACTGTTCAAAGATGAATCATGTATCGCAATTGCAGCTTTATGAGTAGGATTCCATATTTCATAATTTTCTTTAGGCACCAAAATATTTTCTGAGAAGATTTTAGTCCCATCACTTCTTTCTTTTTCTTTTCTGCTGTCTGCCGTAGAGAGAGCTTTTGGCAATCTATGAGCTTCCATGATAGCCGCGCCCGGCAATCTGAATTTTACATCCCTTAATAACTCATCAATTTTTTTCTCCTTAGTGCCTTCAACCCTCCAATGAATTATTTTCGATTCCAACTCTTTTAGGTCATCTTCACTATTCGTCTTTATAACTTTCCCAAAGCCGAGTCCTATGTTTTCTAAGAAAATGTTATTAAAGATGCGTTCTTTTTTTTCAATTTCTTTAAACATAAGACAGATGATTTTTAGTTCATAATTATCAATACTATCAGGGAAGTTATCAGCTGGTGCTTTCTTTCTTAGCTTCTCTATCGTCTCTGCCACGCAATCTGATGCGATAGCTTTATCAAATAGCTCATGCAATTTCTCAATGCAGAAAGTGATTTTGTATTCTCCCAAATCAGGAAAACGTTTCCCTTGATCATTTATCTTTTTCAAGATATTTTTATCTTCTAATTTTAGGGTATGAACAAAATAAGTTTTGATGATTAATTTAATAATTCCCTCTAAAATTAAAATGCCTGGCTGCAAATATAAATTCTTATAAAGAAATGATCTCGCATGTAAAAGTTCAGCCAGTGCTTTTGCTGATATACCATTAAATGCGAGATATTTTTCTGGCGTTATGATTAATCCATTAACAATATCTTTCAAAAATTGAACAGGGGGAATTGCTATTCTTCTATTGGTAGAATAAGTATCTCTGAAAACGTAGTCGATTTTATCTGCATCCAATGGACTATTTAAAATAGCATCTAAATAACCGACTCCATAACGCCCATTTATAAGGTTTATTAAATCGTCAACGCCGTAACCAAGATCATTCAACTGTTTCTTGTATTCACTGTCTTTGGAAAATAAGATTCTTATTTTCTCATCAGTTTGAAAAACGTGCGAATAAAAGCCTTTGTATTCAGCAGGCTTCCAATTGAGCTCATTAAAAATATCTTCTATTAGATGTGAGAATGGCAAGTGACCAATATCATGAAGCAAGGCTGCCATTCGTAAGAACTGTTGTTCGTAATCATTGGGACCCATATTTGAATTCTTCAGTGCTTCTTTGTATAGATAAGATGCTCCCACAGAATGATAATATCGTTTATGATATTTCCCCTGACTACTTTGGTGCTCAATTCCAAGCCAATGTGATTTTAAGCCGAGCTGTGCAAAGTTGTGTAATTTCTGTTCTTCTATTATATTGATTACGTAAGCTTCCCCTAAAAGCAGACACTCTGTAAGTAGAGCTTTCTGGCAAAATAACCGTCAGGAGGTTCTAAATGAAGAGGACGAGATTCACGGAAACACAGATCGTAGCAATCTTAAAAGAAGCA
>JBAQLU010000234.1:0-23230 GCA_049302065.1 Thermodesulfovibrionales bacterium | reverse complement strand
GGCTGGAACCAGTTGTCAGGTGCGCGAAGGCAATCATGGATTCTGATCATTCTGCTTGCGTGTCGAACGGTCTGAGGGCTGCGCTGCCTTGCGGAGCACCTCGTTTTCCGCTTCTATGGTCTTGATCCTCGCTGCTAATCCCGCGATCTCTTTTTTGAGAGCCCCGTTCTCCTTATCTGTTGCGTGGCGGGCTGCCCGGAATATGTGGTCACACGAACCACAAAACAGAGCCACATTGCTCAGCGCGTCATCGAGTTCTCGTTGCGCTCTCTTGAGGCTCGACCTGTGATATCCGTAGGCGCCGCACGCCGATTCTTCATCCTTGTCGTAGCCATAATAGAAGTCGCAGGCGGACTTAAACTGCGATGCCTTCGAATCGTAATCGTCTGCTGCGCTCCAGAGCATTTGCGCGTACATGCTACATGAGTCGGTGTACTCGGCGTATGCGTTTGTGCACAGGGTCGCGATGGCTACAACTATAGCTACTATGATGCGCACTGATATCCCCCTTGTTAACATTTATTTTTAAGCATATTCTACATTTAATAAGAGATTATAATTTTACAGGGTGTTTGTCAATGAATTTTGCGGGAAAAGTGCTGAAAGAGGGTGCTGAAAGAGGGCTGAAAATTCTATATAAAATGAACTACCCCGCAGCAGAGCTGCGAGGTATCAAAGATGTCATTCCGGCTTGTCCGGAATCTTTCTTTGCTTTACTGCATTGTTGTGTACAGCGAATACTCCGGAAAGATTCCCGACAAGCGGGAATGACAGAATAAGGAGAACACTAACCCCGAAGCTGAGCTTCGAGGAATTCTTTGATTAAATAATATATGAGGCTCTTGCAAAAGTCTTGCAATCATGATGTAGCCGTAAACTTTAGTTTGCGTGTTTTCTTTGTTTTCAGTGCCTTACAAACGCAGCCCCGAAAGCTTTCGGGACTGAGGCTACCAGAATAGGACTTTTGCAAGAGCCTAAATTGATAATAATCTCGTGGAAATTATTATCAGATTGATGGTTGAACTTCAGACCTTTTTGATTGAATTTTCAAGCGCTTGCTCCAGGTTGAGAAAAATTCCAGGAAGACTGCTTAATATACCTGTTTACGCTTATCCTTTATGTAAACTGCTTTAGACTGACCGTCGCCTACCAGACGTTCTTCTATTTCAAAAAGCTTTGTTGCGGCAACCAGTTCTCCGAGTTTCTTGTATCCATAATTTCGTGGGTCAAAATCCGGAACTTGTTTGGCGATGTTGTTTCCTACCGGTGCGAGATGAGACCATCCACTCTCGTCTGACGATGCCTCAACAGCGTTCCTTAAGAGATTCACCAGCTTTGTATCCTGTTTTAACTCATTGGCAGATTTTCGTTTTATCGATAGATTATCATCTTCTTTGGATATCAAAACCTCGGTATATATAAATTTGTCACAGGCTGATACAAAGGGCTCCGGTGTCTTTTTCTCGCCAAATCCATAAACAACAAGACCAGATTCCCTTAGTCTTGAGGCTATCTTTGTAAAATCACTATCGCTTGAAACAATACAAAAACCATCAAATTTATTTGTGAATAACAGATCCATTGCATCAATGATCATGGCGGAATCAGTTGCATTTTTTCCTATTGTATAGCGAAATTGTTGAATCGGCTGGATAGAATGCTTAAGCAAAACGTCTTTCCAGCCCTTTAAATGGGTACCGGTCCAGTCTCCATAGATTCTCTTTACGTTTGCAGTACCGTACTTAGCTATCTCAGCAAGCAATCCCTCTATGATTGATGGCTGAGCATTGTCTGCATCAATTAAAACAGCTAATTTTTGTGTCGGCCCACTATTCATAATCTCTCCTTAATTCTTTGGTGCCGAAGGCGGGATTTGAACCCTCCATGTTACACCATAACTATTTGTTTTTATTGGTTATTTTTAAGGGTAAAACCCTCTTGTTCACGGTTTGTTCACGGTTCAAAGTTAATTTTTGCATATCAACCTTCAAACTTTCAATATCCGAATGTGCATATTTTTCTGTCATTTTCATGGTGCTATGTCCCATCAATTTACTGACCTTGTACAATGTTGAATCACTATTCACAAGATTAGATGCAAACGAATGCCTTGTAGCATCATAGAGCCTCAGGCTTTTATCAAGACCGGCCTTATCTCTGACTTGACCCCATATCCTGTCAAGTGTATTCAAAGAATAATGAGCATTTGTTCTTGGATTAACAAATAAGAAAGCCTCAGGAAGATTATTTTTGACTCTATCAGCTATGTAATCATATGACTCCGGATGTACGGGAATAGTGAAAGGCTTTGATTTCTTTCCCTTGCGTTTTTCCCTGTATGTGCTTGAACTGAAAGTCGCAGTTATCGTTATTGTTTTTGTTCTAAGGTCTACATGTCTGACTTTCAAAGCTCTTGCCTCAGACGGTCTGCATCCATGAAGCATTAAAAAAGCAAAGACAGGCTTGTCTTTATCCGGGACATGCACAAACAAAGCTATTTGATCTTCTTGTATTACCCATTTGAAATTAAAAGGTGTCAGTTCTACTTCAGGGAAAGCCGGAACTGTATCTATAATCTCAAGATCGTTTTTGCAGTAATTCAAGAAGGTCTTGAATAAGTCCAGTATATTCTTTTTCGTCTTACCACTGAATGTATAATTTTTATCAAGGTGCTCTTTATAGTTGATGACATCTAATTTCCTAATATCCCTTACATCAATAGTCTTGAAATAGTCTTTGGCGATATTAACCATTCGTTTATAATCTTTCTGATAGCTTGGGGCAAGAGAATCAATCTTGAAATTGAGGAACTTATCACAGAGGTTCATAACGTAATATTCTTTCTGCTCTGATTTGATGTACTTGCTCGGATCAAAGGTATGGTTATCAATCTCTGTCTGTATGTGAGACTGTAATTTCATGGCACGCTGGAAGCTGTCAAGTGCCTGTCCTTGCTTATCAGAACAGATAAAGTACTTTCCCCTGAGAAGTGAATATCTATTCTAAAACGATTCGGTACGGTCTTACAGGAAGGACAAGCATAGCCTAATTTGCGTAAGTACTGGAATTTCTTATTACAAGCGGGGCAATTGGTTTGCCTTGAAATAGGCCTTATAACACCTTTCATCTTTTGACCATCATCCTCTGATGATAAAAGATACTGGATGAACTCAATATCTGTCAAGCGATCCATGTCAGAAAGGCTCATAGCTATCCTCAAACTCGCTATGCCTTCTTTTCTTTTCAGCTATAACCTCTGCTATTGTCAGACCCTTTTTTCTATAGTGTCTCCTGACTTCAAACAACAACTTATCTAAGGTAAAATTTTCTTTTGTTGCGCCTATTGACGTTATCAGGCCGGCTGCTTGAGGGATCAGCACATTCTCTTTTACTTCTTTTATCCGTCCGCGTGCAAGGCCGTATATTTGCCCAAAGTTATTAATTGATGCTTGTACTTCAGACCAGAATGGAGTTACAGGCCATCGTGATCTATTCTTATCCCCGGAAGATTTTCTAAGGGTAAACCAATCTTGAGTTATATACCTTAATATGTTACCTAAGGCCTCTTTAAAACTCTCAAAGGTTGTGACATTGAAGTCTTTGAGAAATTCCCGTCTAATCTGTATCTCTACTCTTGTAACGTCAGATGCACCATCCCAGCCACCCTGCTTCCATAAATCCTGAAACCATTCTTTATGGACTTTCTTGCTTTCAGAGAGCTTGTCATATATCCGAATCATGAGAGGGCCGGAGCCAAATACCCATCCGGTTATTTTTGACCCATAGTGATACATTTCTCCTTGCTGTATAGGAATCAGTTGAAGATATGATTTCCCTTTTCTTCCCCGGCTCACTACGTTTTCAATTCTTATATCGGGAAATCCTTTTACATCAATAGACAGATCAGCTCTGCTTACAACGTCACTTCTTATTTCCGCCCATGTGCTCACCCATTCTTTTATGAAGGTATAAGCATTCTTGTATCCTAATCTCCATAGAAATTGACTTCTCAATTCTATAAATATCTCAGGGAATCTATCGTACGATATTTTTTGAGCAAGCTTTAAAGTGAAATCATCATTCAGAAGGACATATGTATAAGGCTTTTTTCCGGCAGGACACATAACAAGGTCTATCTTTTTGAAATTGATTAATTTCCCGGATGACTTGAAGGCAGGAGCTTTAGCCAGTTCTTTGGCATTATTAAGAAAATTATAATCATCTTCATTAAGATTAAATTTAGTTAAATAAAATCCAATAACTAACGTATCTATTCCAGCTAAATAGATCATAGTTATGTATTTATAGCCTCCCTTGTTAAACAGTGAGGGGAGGCTTTTTCATAAGGGTGTCTCAGAGCTTTTTGTTTGCAATCCCGGAGTTCCTCTAAGTTAAAGTAATAGTGATCGTCAGGGAAGGCGGCGGCGTGCACACGCCAGAGCGAGAGTCTGGCATGTACCGCGCCGCCGCTTATACGGTTAATAAACAATCTTCTAAGATTATTCATAGTTAATTCCGCAAATTTGCCAAAAAAAAGCTGAAAGTCTAAAGGATTACTCCGTTAAACTCTCAGCTTTTTTTCTTTAGCACTGCAGGCCTGTGATGCAATGCAAAAATGTTTTATTTTTATCAGGCACTACCGAGAGGTAGTGTACGTTATTCTCTCTTGCTTTATGTCAGCTTATAATTTACTTTATTAAACCTCCGTAAACCGATATTTTTATCTAAAAATATGATGATTATTTTCAATAGAATTGTCAAGCAAAAAATAAACACTTTCGGGGAATAGTCAGATATAGGTTGACATGAGATAAAGGCAGAAATCAAATCCTACGAAGGCTATTTTTCAAACTTGCAGGCAGAAACATCATTTCAAGGTCTTTTCCCATGCGCAGGTATAACACGCCGCATCCACCAGGACAGTGCGCTTATAAGTTATACCGCTCCGCTCGCCATCTATGCGGCGTATCTCAGCTTGTCAATCGGTGAAGCTTGCCTTCGGCGCATCTAAGCAAATGTCCGAACCGAGATTGTTTCCTACACCTCGCTATTCAACACCTTTTAGATAGGCAAATAATTTGAAGATTATTTTTAGAAATTTGCAACAGCAGAGGTCTATATTAATAAGCTATCTCAGACTATACAACAACATTAGATTAATTATATAAACTAACATCATTCCAACTGAATCCCATGCCAATATTAATGCTTTCTTCTCTGCACGATAAGTTAGTCCAATGATAGCAATGGCTGTCATTAATAGAGCTGATAAGGCTGAGATTATATGATTTTGATTAACAAAAGCGAGGATATGCCCCTTAATGAAGAATATATCGTCAATAGCAAGAATAAAAATATTGAAAATATTGCTTCCAAAGAGATTACCGATTGCAAGGTTTATAGCACCAATCTTTATAGCGGCCACAGAAACAACCAGTTCTGGTAGAGATGTGGAAATCGCAATGAAAATATTCCCCACAAAGGTCTGACCCAAACCTGTTCTTTCTGCAATGCCAGCACCTATTGTTGGCAAAAAGATGGCAGCGATAATAATAATAGAAGCATTGATGACATAGTTAACAATGGCAGTCTTGGTTTCTATGTCTTTGTACTTAAGTTCACGCGCTTCTTTCTGAAAAAATGCAGCTATCCGTCTTTTTTCATAAAAATAGACCAATCTAATAGCAAGAAAATAAACAACTATAAACAGTAAACTGTAAGGTCCAATCCATCCTATTGCAATAATTCGGTTACCAAAAAATAGACTCATGGAAACAATACCGAGAAGGAGTATTCCAAAACCAGCAGAAATAATATTCCCGTGATGTGCCTTTGCAGAAATGGGTGTCTGTCTATGAATGACATCAAGAAAGGCAAGGATAAGCATATTAAAAGCACAACTTCCCAGCACATCACCAACAGCAATATCAGGGACTCCAGCATAGGTAACTGAACTTATGCCTGTAACAAGTTCAGGGAGAGATGTGATAGACGCCATAAGTACCACACCTATCCATGTTCTTCCCATGCCTGTCTTTTCAGCTATTATATCGCCATATCTTGAAAGCTGTGTACCTGAAAAGACAATTGCCAATGTACAGATAATAAACCCAATGTATAGGAGCATCAATACCTCAGAACATTATTTATTTCCACATGAAGCGTATCAAATTATAACAAACTTTGCCTTGAACGATTAGGGGAAGTAAATCAAACTTTTTGAATCATATCAAAATACGGTCTTTGTTCACGGTTTGTTCACGGTTCTATTTTACATAATAATTAGGTAACTCATTGATAATAAATGAAAGTTTTGGTGCCGAAGGCGGGATTTGAACCCGCACAGCCTTGCGACTACTAGACCCTGAACCTAGCGCGTCTGCCAGTTCCGCCACTTCGGCATATCGATTATTATACGACTCTTTCTCTAAAAATTAAATGGTGGTAGGCCTTCTGTCTTTATAACAGACCATTTAGACCTCTCCTTTTCGAGTGTGAACTTCAGGTGAGCAGGTTTTGCCAGGTCACCTAATACATAGCCTGTATTGCCACTGATTGTTGCTAATACCATGACATCCATATCTGCTGTGGCAGTCTTATCAGCAACATTTATCTTGAGATTCTCATATTCTACCTTAATATCACTCATCTGCTGAAAGACATGTTTCATCATTTCCTTTATATAGAGATAGTTAAAACCGTATTCATCCTGATAATTAAAAGATACCTTTGACATCACTGCCTCAAGGTCTTCCTTTTCGATCGCTGCAGAGCCTTCCTTAAAAAGCTTTTTTATCCTGCTTTCATCGGATGGCCAGAGGAGATAGAGAATTACAGGAGTGAGCAATAAAAGAAATAAAATTGCTATGGTTTTTTTACTCATTGATATACTCCCCTCTTTTTATAGAGAAAATAGTTATGATCGCTCTGTTATTTCAATGATAGAACCTTTTATAACTGTCAGCAATTGCCCGAGATTCTGTTCACTGATGCTTAATGGCGGCATGATAACTATGACATTCCCGAGAGGCCTGATAAAAACCCCGTTATTCCTTGCCCGATATGCAACACGCCATCCTGTCTTTTCTTCCCGGTCATACGGTTCTTTTGTTTTTTTATCCCTTACCAGTTCTACTCCAGCCATTAGTCCTGCATTTCTCACATCCCCCACATTTCGTAAATTGAGATTTTCATTAAGCCATTCACTCAGTATCTCGATTTTTTTCCTGAGTCCTTCCAATACCTTTTCTTTTTCGAATATATCAAGACATGCAAGAGCTGCAGCACAGGCTAATGGATTCCCCGTATACGAATGACCATGGAAGAACGTCTTTAAATCCTTAAATTCTCCAAGGAATGCATTGTATATCTCATCAGTTGCAATGGTTGCTGCAAGCGGCATATAGCCCCCTGTAATGCCTTTTGACAGACACATAATGTCCGGAATAACATTTTCATGCTCACAGGCAAACATCTTTCCTGTTCTGCCAAAACCTGTTGCAACTTCATCAGCAATCATGAGAATACCATACCTGCTGCATAACTCTCTTGCCCCCGCAAGGTATCCGGGAGGAGAGGTTATCATCCCTCCTGCCGCCTGAATCAATGGCTCTATAATAAATCCTGCAATTTCTTCTGAATGCTCCCTGAATATCTCCTCCAGCTTATCAAGGCAGGCAGTTTTACAATCCGGATATTCCTTCCCAAGGTCGCACCGGTAACAATATGGTGAGGGAGCCTTGTATGTTTTGAATAATAAAGGCCCGAATGCCTCATGGAATATATCTACACCACCAACACTGACAGCGCCTATGGTATCACCATGATATGCATTCTTAAGGGAGACAAAGACATTCTTTTCATTGATTCCTTTATGCTTCCAGTACTGGAATGCCATTTTCAGCGCAACCTCGACAGCAGTCGATCCGTTATCTGAATAAAAGACCTTTGTTAGGGGTGATGGATGATGGATGATGGATGAATTGACAACCTGTATTATCTTCTCAGCCAGTTTTATTGCCGGCACATTGCTTAATCCAAGCAGTGTGCTATGGCTGATTTTATCAAGCTGTTCCTTTATTGCATCATCGATCTCTTTTTTCCTATGACCGAAGATATTCACCCACAATGATGAAACCCCGTCAAGATACCACTGTCCGTAAATATCCTTAATGAAACAATCTCTCCCTTCAGAGATTATTATCGGTTTTTCTTCAAGCCACTCTTTCATCTGGGTAAAAGGATGCCAGATAAATTCCCTGTCAAGATCTTCAAGCCGTCTGTTTTCGTCAATAATGCTCATTCATTAACCTTTATTCGCTATTAATATTCTCTCAATCCCTGAGTAATCCCTGATCACGATTATATCCTGAAAACCTGCTTCTTCTGCCATCCATTTTACTTCATCTGACTGACCGATACCAATCTCCAAGACAAGATATCCATTTTCTTTCAGATAATTTCTCGCTTCCGGAATCAGCATTTTATAATAATTAAGTCCGTCTTCACCCCCATCCAATGCTTCCCCCGGCTCCCAATCTGTTATCTCAGGCTGTAAGTTCCCTATCTCATCCCTTTTAATATATGGTGGGTTTGAGATGATCAGGCCGGCTTTAAAGGATGATTGGCCAGGAGCAGTCAATTTTCCAAAAGGTTCAAACAATGATCCTCTGAGGAATTCTACATTGTTGATATCATTAATTCTGGCGTTTTCCTCTGCATAACGGATTGCAACCTCTGACGTATCAGTTCCGTAAACCTTTGCATCAGGAAATTCTATGGCAAGGGCAAGTGCGATGCAACCACTCCCTGTACAAAGATCAAGGATTTTCAATATTGACTTTAAATTAATTTCGGAATCAGTAATCCCCCCATCCCCCACTTTAGAAAAGGGGGGTAAGGGGGGATTTGATTGTTTACTTCTTATTATTTTTACGGCTTCTTCCACTAACAATTCTGTCTCTGGTCTTGGTATAAGGACACCAGGCCCTACCTTAATTTTCAATCCATGGAATTCTGTATATCCAAGGATATATTGAAGCGGCTCTCTGGCTGCCCTTCTCCGGAGATATTCATATATTTGCAAAAGAATTTTTTCAGGGATATCAGGGTCCTCTTTATAAAGATGTAATCTGTCAATTCCGAGACAGTGGGATACTATCAACTCAGCCTCCCTGTCAGCATCATTAAGACCGGACATTTTGAGCAACTCTCTTGCAGATTGTAATGTTTCGAAGGCTCTCATGTATTTTTAAAAAGCTTACATCGATACTTTTGTAAATACACCGTGAAGCTTCTTTGGCGGAAAATTATAGAACTGGATAAATGTCGGAGTGATTTTTTTGACCAGAGAAAATATCTTCCAGACCGGATTCCTGGCAGCAATATCTTCAAGCCCGTAAAACACAACCCTTTCTTCTATTCCCTGTTCTCTCATGATTTCTTCAACATCTATCATTTCCATATACCCCATTTGCATCTCAAAGACCTTGAGACCTTTCGCAAGATCTTCTTTGAAGAAGCCTATAACGCCGAAGGGATCATCTCTTTTGATTATTGAAACGAAGATATTATCCTCATAAATCAAACCATGAAAGAACATTGTCTGTGTTACATAGAAAGGGATATCTTTTACATCCTTTATGAGAAACAGAGCTGTACCTTTAATCCTTGCAGTTGTCGCATATACTCTTGTAAATTTAAGTAGAAAATCTTCCAGAGTCATGAAATCCATCATCTTGTAAAGTCTCTTCTGACCTTGCGTATAAAGGATTATCATTAAAAAAGGGATAAATGCAAGTACCAGGGACCAGTAGCCTCCATGGGGGATTTTGTAAAAATTTGCTCCAAGATAGGCTGCATCAACAATTGTTACCAAAAGCGCAACAAACGCAAGTATTTTCCTTTTCTTTAGATAAAAAATCCATGTCATCAGAATACCTGTTAGTGTCATGGTTCCTGTAACAGCAAGTCCATAGGCTGCAGCAAGACGGCTCGATTCCCCGAACTCCACCATGATAAAAAGAACTGCAAAAAGCAGAAACCAGTTTACCGAAGCTATATATATCTGAGATTTAAGTTCTATGGAAGTATAATCGACCTTAAGCATAGGCATAAGCCTTGTAGTTATTCCCTGGTATACCATCGAGAAGGTTCCGCTTATCATGGCCTGAGAAGCAATGACAGTTGCAGAGATGCTGAGAAGCAGGAAGGGAACGTAAAGAGCTTTTGCATAATAAAAGACCATCTCGAAGAGAATATTTTTTGCTTCAGGATGATTTATCAGAAAAGCTCCCTGTCCCAAATAATTCAATATCAATGCAATGAATACTCCCACCCATGCCTGTCTGATGGGTTTTCCTCCAAGATGCCCCATATCTGCATACAAGGCTTCGCCGCCTGTAGCGCAGAGCATAATCTCTCCAAGAACAATAAACCCTTTAACCCCGTTTTCTGTAAGAAATTTTATCCCCCAGTATGGATTCAGAGCACCAAGTATTTCTGGCGCTTCTGATATTGCACCTATGCCGGATAAAGCAAGTGATACAAACCATATGCCGGTTATTGGGCCAAATGCAACTGCTACCTTCTCTGTCCCTTTTTTCTGAAAAATAAAGAGAACTATGGCGATAATCATCGAGACAATCACGATTGTGGTCTTAGAAAGACCCTCAAGGCCGGGGATCAGGACAGAACCTTCCACTGCACTCATAATGCTGATGGCTGGTGTGATAATACCGTCACCGATAAGCAGTGAAACACCTATTATCGCTATGATTGATACAAAACCAACACTAATCTTAGATTTGAGGAGTGGCTGTAAAATCTCTTTAAGCACAATTTTACCGCCCTCACCTCTTATACTGAGGCTCATAGCAAGCCATCCAAACTGGATTGTCACAAGGATTGTCAGCGTCCATAGTATGAGAGAGATAACACCCATAATATTCTCTTTTGTGGTTTGAAGGAGCAGAAAAACTACTGTTATAGTATATATAGGACTTGTACCGATATCCCCGAATACGAGGCCAAGCGCCTTAATGATACCCTTTGCTGATACAGCTTTATCAGTTTTTATGTCCATTTTTTATTTTATGCCGTTCATGAGGCTGTTACAATCATCACAAATCCAATGAACATTATTATAGCTCCTGCGAGCCTCTCTCTGATATTTTTTTCTTTGAATAAAACATATCCATATATGACACCTATTATTACACTTGTCCTTTTGAGTGATATCATATATGCGACCTTCGTCAGACTGAGTGCCAGCATATGAGAGGCTACCATTATCGAATAAAAAATTCCCGGTGTAAAAAGATTTGTATACTTTTTGTCTCCGATAAATTTTCTGATATCTCTCCTGCCCATTATTAAAGCTATCGGAGCAAAAACAATGGTCAATACTATAAAATATGTGGTTCCAAAAAACAAAGGTGATGAATGTTGAATAGCCATTTTCCCCAGAGATGAAGTGATACTGTAAATAATGGCTACGCCGATCATCAAAACTGAACCTTTCTCCCGGGTCATGGATCTGAACGGTTTTAAAATACCCCCTCGTATTTCCCGGAGGTTAAGGATATAACTTCCTGCTAAAAGCAGGAAAATACCGATTCCGCCTTTAAATGAGACCTTTTCCCCAAGTATCACGTAAGAAACAAGTATTAAAAATAAAGGTGTAAGAGAGAGAAATGGAAGCGTCAGGCTGAGTGGAGATAACTTCAAAGCCTTAACGTATAAAACCATTGCTATTATCTCAAGGGGTAATGCACATACAAATGCCAAATAAAACCCTGTATCGAGTCCTGGTACAGGAATGAACAGCCAGAGGATTACAAGAAAAGGAACTGAAAAAAGGAGTCTGAACCAGGCAACAAGATACTCGTTGTTACCGTCCAATACCTTTTTGGTAAACGCATCACTCGTTGCAAGAGTAAATGCTGAAAGGAGCGACAGGAAAACCCATGAATGTAGCATATGTAATATTAATATAATAATGATTTATTTATGAAATAATTATATTTACTTGACATCTATTTTTACTTATGATATACGATGTAGTATATATAAGTAATACATATGATGAAATTGCAGCATATTTTAGAATTCACAATGTTTTTGATGGCTTAGCTTATATTTTATTACTAACCTAAAGAAAGGGGGATTTATGAAGGTTTTAACGCGCAGAGATTTTTTGCAAATCTCGGGTATAACTGCAGCCGGTTTAACATTCAGCAGGTTAGGCTTTGATCTGACGCCTGCCTATGTTTATGCCGCCGAACTCAGGACTGAACTCCGGATTAAAGGCGCCAAGGAAACTCCTACTGTCTGCTGTTTCTGTTCAGTAGGATGCGGAATTCTGGTATCTACTGATAAATCCGGAAAGGTTATCAATGCCGAGGGAGATCCTGATCATCCGATAAGTGAGGGCGCCTTATGCGCAAAAGGCGCGTCATCTTATCAGATAGCTGTCAATGAGAATCGCCTCAGCAAAGTACGGTATCGCGCTCCTTACAGCAATACGTGGAAAGAGGTCACCTGGGAATGGGCTTTGGATAGAATTGCCTCAAATATCAAGAAGAGCCGCGATAAGAGCTTCATGGAGAAGAATGCAGACGGCAAAGTGGTAAACAGGACCAATGGCATCGCCTCTGTTGGAAGCGCTGCTATGGATAACGAGGAATGCTGGCTCTATCAAAAATTCCTGAGGTCACTCGGCCTCATCTACATTGAGCATCAGGCACGTATATGACACAGCGCAACTGTAGCGGCTCTGGCAGAGTCGTTCGGTCGCGGTGCAATGACAAACCATTTTATTGATTTCCGCAATGCTGACGTCATCCTGAACATGGGAAGCAACGTTGCAGAAAACCACCCGGTTTCCTTTAAGTGGATACAGGCAGCCAAAAACAGGGGAGCGACCTTTATCCATGTTGACCCGAGATACACCCGTACCTCTGCAAAGGCAGATATCTTTGCCCGGCTGCGTTCAGGTACTGATATTGCGTTTCTCGGCGGTATGATCAAGTATATAATCGACAATAAACTTTACGATGAATTCTATGTAAAAAACTACACGAATGCCTCGTTTATTGTAAATCCCAAATTTAGCTTTGATGATGGTCTTTTCTCAGGGTATGACCCGACAAAAAGGTCATATGATCAATCAACCTGGGCTTTGGAAAAAGATGAAAATGGCATCCCGAAACGGGACATGACATTACAGAATGAACGGTGCGTCTTTCAGCTTCTCAGGAAGCACTATTCACGGTACACCTTTGAGAAAGTGGTTTCGATCACCGGAACACCCCAGGAAGATCTTGAAAAAGTATATAAGGCATATGCCTCTACCAGCGCGCCAAATAAAGCCGGTACAGTTCTTTACGCCATGGGATGGACCCAGCATACTGTCGGCGTCCAGAATATTCGTGCAATGTCGATTATACAGAGCCTTCTCAGTAACATGGGCATTGCAGGTGGCGGGATTAATGCCCTGAGGGGTGAGTCCAATGTTCAGGGATCAACAGATCAGGGATTGCTCTTCCATATCGTTCCAGGCTATCTTCCTGTGCCAAGGGCTCAATGGACAAAACTTGAAGATTACAACAAAACGACTCCTGCTACAAAAGACTCAAGGAGTGTCAACTGGTGGAAAAACCGTCCTAAATATGTAGCCAGTCTTCTGAAATCTTTTTATGGTAGTAAAGCAACCAAAGAGAACGATTTTTGTTATGAATGGTTGCCAAAGCTTGATCCGACTCAGGATGCTTCCTGGCTGAATCTGTTTGATCAGATGTATAAGGGGACTTTTACAGGTTTCTTTTCCTGGGGCATGAACCCAGCCTGTTCGAGCGCAAATGCAGGAAAAGTCCGCCAGGCTTTAGCAAATCTCGACTGGATGGTGAATGTGAATGTCTTCGACAGTGAAACAGGTTCATTCTGGAAAGGTCCCGGCCTGGATCCCAAGAAGATAAAAACCGAAGTCTTTCAGTTGCCATGCGCAGCATTTCTCGAAAAAGAAGGCAGCATCAGCAACAGCGGCAGATGGATGCAGTGGCGCTGGAAAGCAACAAACCCTCCGGGTGATGCAATGCCGGACAGTGAAATAATGTACGATTTGTTCAAAAAAGTTCAGGCCCTTTATAAAAAAGAAAAGGGAGCCTTCCCTGATCCGATCATGAATTTAAAATGGGATTATGAGACTAATGGCAAATTTGATATTCATAAAGTAGCCAAAGAGATTAACGGTTATTTCCTTGAAGACATAAAAGAACACCCGGTAGATAAGAAAGAATACAAAAAAGGGACATTGGTGCCGAGTTTTGTATTCCTTCTGGATGATGGCCGAACCTCATGCGGAAACTGGATATATTCAGCCAGTTATACTGAGGCAGGCAATATGGCAGCGCGCAGGAAGAAGGATGATCCGACCGGGCTGGGGCTCTACCCTCAGTGGTCCTGGGCATGGCCAGTCAACCGGAGGATCATATATAATCGTGCGTCTGTAGATCTTGACGGTAACCCACGAGACCCTGAGAGGGCTATCCTCAAATGGGACGCTGTCAATAAAAAATGGGTGGGCGATGTCCCTGACGGACCTGCGCCTCCTATGGGTACGGAGGGAGTTTATCCCTTTATCATGAAACCCGATGGAGTTGCCTCTATCTTCGGACCTGGCTTAAAGGATGGGCCATTCCCTGAACATTACGAACCTTTGGAATGCCCGATCGAAAAGAACATCATGTCCGGTCAGAGGATTAATCCTGTCATAAAGATTTTTGAGGGGGCTGCTGATACCTTTGCAACATGTGATCCGAAATATCCTTTTGTCTGTTCTACATATCGGGTAACCGAACATTGGCAGACAGGGGTTTTGACCCGTTGGTTACCGTGGCTTGTTGAAGCAGAACCTCAAATGTTCTGTGAGATGAGCCTTGAACTTGGAAAACTCAGGGGCATCGAGAATGGAGATCGTGTAATGGTCGAAACATCAAGAGGTAAAGTCGAAGCTGTAGCCATCGTAACACTTCGTTTAAAGCCATTTACAATAGCCGGCCAGACTGTTCACCAAATAGGAATTCCCTGGCATTATGGATGGCTGCAACCAAAGGATGGGGGAGAGAGCGCTAACTTATTGACTCCTACAATCGGCGATCCGAATACCATGATACCGGAATCCAAGGCATTCATGGCCAATGTAACAAAACTAACTGCTCAACCGGCCAAAAAGGGCAAGAAAGGTTAAGGGAGGTGATAGACAATGGCAGATAAATCTTTTTTTATAGATACAACAAAATGTACTGCTTGCAGAGGATGCCAGATATCCTGTAAGCAGTGGAATATGAATCCGGCAACCAAAACAGTCCAGAAGGGAAGCCATCAAAATCCTGAAGACCTTTCATATTCTACATATAAATTGGTACGGTTCAGTGAACTGGAGGTTGATGGAAAACCAAGATGGTATTTCTTCCCGGATCAATGCAGGCATTGCTCTACGGCTCCTTGTATGGTGATTGCCGAGTCAATGGGAATACAGGCAATAACAAAGGATGAAGCAACAGGCGCTATTCTTTATAATCCAAAGATAAAGGTTAAGGCAAAAGATTTCAATGAAATCAGGTCAGCCTGTCCGTGGGATATTCCACGCTGGGACGAGAAGACCCAGGGGATGGCAAAATGCACCATGTGTATTGACAGGATTAAGGAGGGGCTGCTTCCGGCATGTGTCAAAACATGCCCTACAGGCGCTATGAATTTTGGGGACCGTGACAAGATGGTTGATATGGCCCAGAAAAGATTAAATGCAGTTAAAACAATCTATCCTAAAGCAGAACTTCTCAATTTCGAGTTTGTCCGTACTATCTTTCTTGTTACAGATGAACCCAAGAAATACCATAAGTATGCGTCAGCAGAAGATACAACAGTGATTGCATCATTGAAAAAACTTACAGAGCCGGCGCTTGTCGGATAACGCTGCCTGAAGAATACTTAAAACGGCTTGTTTCGATACATATCGGGACAAGCCGTTTTTTTGATTTAACCCAAAAAATGCAATTGACGGTAGGCATATGTGCAGCAAAAGCACTTGTGCAGCACCTTTGTGAGCGCTTTAATAAACCAGATAACGTGCACGTTTTCATTCTTAGCGTTTTGATACTATACAGACGCAAATTCTGCGTTCAAGAGGTTTTGATGCATATGTGCCTGCCGTCTTTTTATCTAAATGCATTTTTTGGGTTAACTGATCCGAATTAAAGTTCGGGGATTTCGGCTATAATAAAATGAATCAAAAGTACAGGTTTTTGTATGAATAAAACATTAGAAAAAATAAAAGAACTGATTGAGTATCACAAAAAAAAGAATCCTGCTCACAAAGATGTTCTCAATTTCTATGAGAACATCATGGAAGAGCAGGAAAGTATCAGGCCGGAATTAGATATCAAACCTGTTCAGATAAAAAATGATATAAAATCCTTTCAGATGAAAGAGGGGTTCCCATTAATCGAAAAAAAGGATTTTATCATTGATATCACCTCCTCGGTGCAACTCTTTGAGCTGATTAGCCGTATAGGGAAGAACACAAATGAAACGATGAAGAATAATATTCAGGCCATAGAGGAAGCAATAACAATCAATGCTTTAAATCTTAAGGAATTATTAAAAGGATTTTACGATGATTCTTTAATTGACGGGATATCAAAAGAGTTTAATATAGAAAAAACTATATTGAAGTTTCTGGTTCATATGAGCATTCAGCCATCCATTCATGCCAATGTAGAGATACTAAAGGATCATATTGACTTCAAAAAATGGCTGATGGGATATTGCCCTATCTGCGGTTCCTTGCCAGACATGTCTGAACTGAAAGAAAATAGCCAGAGATATTTGATCTGCTCTTTTTGTGACTTTCAATGGCCTGGGGAACGCCTGAAATGTCCTTTCTGCGAGAATAGCGACCATAAGAAACTTCACTATCTCTATGCTGAAGGGCAGGAAGCTTACAGGATAGATTTATGCGACAAATGCAAACAATACATCAAGACAGTTGATTCGCGAAAACTTGATCATGAACCATGCCCTGAGTTAGAAGACATTACGACATTGCATCTTGATATCCTTGCCTCTGACAGAGGCTATAAAAAACCATTGCCTTCATTCTGGGGAATTTAGAAAAAAGACCAGCTCTGCCTCCCTTTCAATCCTTACTCAATTCGATCCGGGAATAATAAAGTAGAAATTATTTCCATATTGCGTTGCTTCATAACCAGCTACCCCGCCATGTATCTCTATGGCATTTTTTATAAAGGTCAGACCATGTCCTGTGCCGGGCCTGCCCATAGTATTCTTACCGCGATATCCTTCCTCGAATATCTTTTCCCGCTCCTCATTTTGGATATGTGTTCCGGTGCTGAAAACATTATATTTTATGCCATCCCTGCCATTTCCAAAAAAATCCTTGGCTGTCTCACGGCCATAAGATATATACTTTTTCTTCTCTCTTGTTTCAACAATTATTTCCTGGGTATATTTAAGCGCATTTGTAAAAAGATTTGCATACACCTGAGCCATCAATCCTACGTCTATAACGCTTATGATCTCTTCATCCGGAATGCCGCTGAGACGGTCATCTATTGAAATACCCGCCTTCCGGAATTGCTCCATGTAACGTTCCAATTGAGGCTGAACAACATCATTTTTCATATTGCATGCCTTAGTGCGAAGTATCAGCTTGCCATGATCAAAATGACTTCTTCTGAAGAGCGTTTCAAGAAACAGGCTCATATTCTTATAGTGTTTCTCAATATTCTCCAATTCCCCTGTTAACCCCTGATTCACTTCCTGTAATTCCTTTAAAAGTTTTTCCATATCAGTATCATCATAGGCCTTATGATCTGAGCAATCTGAAAGAAGTTTTTCTATTTCTACATTTTTCATTATTTTCGCATTAAGTCTCTTAAGAAAGAGCCTGTATACCATATTGGGCACAATCACATTATGCTCAATATCAGCAACAAGGGATCGAATAAATCTAAGGTGTTCAATATTTTTTGCGGCCAGAAATTTATTATGCATATTGAAACCAATCCGGTTTGCATACTTCTCAAAAAAAAGTTCATTGTGTCTGTGCCGTTCCTCGATCGGATATACTTCCAGTATTCCAAGGATGTTGTCCGCGGCACGAAAAGGGAGTTGGTCAATAAGAAGTATATTTCCGCGAATAGTCAATACAAGGCTATTCTTCTCTGTATAATAAGAACTTTCATTAGGTCTTACATCATCCGGGGGATGTGACTTCAGTTCATATCCCTGATTATCAGTTCCTGCAATAAGCAGCATGGCATTTAATTTAGGATCTATTACATAGAAACGCGCATTAAGGTCGAAAAAACCCCTTGGGATTGCTACGCACAAGTTATAGAAATCATCGATATTGTCGAACTCCTGCGACAGATCAAAAAAGGTCATTAAGGCGATATTCTCTATTTGCGAGAAATCATAATGCTTATAGTCTCTCTTTTTATTTTCAATACGCTCTAAAATGTCATTCAGTGTATACATGATGTTTTCTCAGCCGAAGTGTCGTTTAGAATTTTCGATAATCTTAATTTACCCGAATCCCTTGAATTATAAACATTTCAGCACACAATCATCAATTCCTGTTCTGATATTAAAAGAATGGTACAGATATTTTAATTTTTAATATTTTAATTTTTAATTGACAAATAATTAAGCAAATGCTAATGTCTATTCGTTAAAAAGGCGGATATCAAAATGGGGGAATTTGTTTTCACAATTCAGATTTCTTTAGCCGGAAATTGTTTGCATAGCCAGATAGTTGAAACAAGGGGGGGATTTATGAAAAGGGCGGGGCAATTATTTGGAACGGTAATAAGCTTCATTATATTTCTTATGCTTTCAAACATCTCGTATGCCGAATACTTTCAAATTCCACCTGAGAATCCTCCTGGAAATTCAGGTTCTCCGGAGCCATCCATACCGTTGCCTCCTGATAAGGATTTGAGTCTTCCAGCGGAAAACGACACTTCATCTTTGACAGCTGCTACAGCCAGTGCTACTCCCGATGAATTACCTTCCTCTGCAGATGTCATGAGCCCCCTGAATGTTACCGTTTCAACTTCTTCCAATACGGGTGCAGCGAGTGCAGCCATTCCCATATCAGTGCCTCCGGGAAGAAAAGGTTTGGCCCCGAATTTAGCGCTCACTTACAACTCATCAGGAGGCAATGGCATTCTTGGAGTGGGCTGGAACCTTGAATTGGGTTCAATACAAAGGTCTACGAAAAGGGGAGTAAATTACAACCCCAACGAGACCGATTCGGATGCCGATTATATAATAAGCGGTTCTTCAGGTGAACTTGTCAGGAGAGGTGACCTTGATACAAATTGCCTCTCCAGCGAAACTGCTTACGGAAACAAAATTGAGGGGGCTTTTTCAAGGTACTGCAAAACAAGCTCAAACAGCTGGATAGTCACAACAAAGGACGGGACAAAATATTATTATGGAAAAGATCCTTATACACAATATGAAGCTAAACAGGATAATACCTATGGTACCTTCAAATGGTGTCTGGTCAGGGCTCAGGACACAAATGGGAACTACATGACGGTAACATATACCAAAGCTTACGGTGAGATATACCTTGATGAGATAAAATACACAGGCAATGAAATGCCGTATCTCGCCCCAACGAACTCTGTAAAGTTCAGCCTGTATGAACCAAGAACAGACGCTCCTGACATGTATATAACAAATTCAAAAGTGACAACAGTTAACCGTTTAAAGCAGATTGATGTATATGCAAACGGCAGCCTTGTAAGGAAGTATGTGCTGGAATACGATACTGATTTAAATGTCCCCGTCTATCAATACAGCCATGCCACCGGAAGATCATTATTGACCAAAGTTACACAGTACGGAACAGACGGTTCAGCGCTGCCTCCTGTAACGTTGACATACCAGAATGAGGATAGTACGTACATGCAGTATTCTATGTGGCACAATGGCCCTATAAATGGTTCTAACACTGGAATTGATTCTGACCGGTGCATTGCAGGGGATTTTGATGGAAACGGAAGAACAGACCTCGCATGTTATGATGCCTATCCATCAACATGGCGCATGGCAATGTCAGAAGGCGATAGCTGGAATACTCAGTACTGGCCAAACGGCCCAAGGTATGAACATTTCTTACCCCATGGCGACTGTATCCCCGGTGATTTTAACGGAGACGGAAAGACAGACATTACATGTTTCGACGAGAATGGAACATGGCAGATGTTCCTGTCAACAGGTTCAGCATGGGACAGCTCTCAATCCTGGGGAAATGGCCCTAATCCAACAACTGAATATATCGGTACTCAATGCACATCAGGGGATTTTAACGGAGACGGGAAAACAGACCTTGCAATTTACCTTAACGGCAGTCGCATATTGCGTGTTTATACGACAAATATAAATGGAAACGGATTTAATCCGTATCAGGAATGGCCAAACGGCCCTTCCTATGGAAGCTCTTTCAGCGACAGGTGTACAACAGGGGATTTTGACGGAGACGGGAAAACAGACATAGCTTGTTATAAAGAAGATTTAGAGACTTGGGATATGGCATTATCAACACAGCCGGGATGGAGCAGTCCGGACTGGACAGGCTTTACACTTCCTTCAACCCCCATTAAAAACAGATGTACTACGGGGGATTTTAATGGTGACGGAAAGACAGACTTTGCCTGTCATACAGGTAACGGAAACTGGCGGATAGCACTGTCAAAAGGTAATGGCTGGGATGTCCAGCAGTGGTCAAACGGTATAGAACCGGCATTTTCAGTGGGAAATCATTGTCTTACAGGTGATTTTAACGGAGATGGAAAAACTGACCTTGTATACTATTATGAAAACCCACAGAGTTACAGAAAAACAGAAGGGTGGATATCTCTGTCAACAGGATATAGCTGGAATCTGCAAACCTGGGACGGTGGTGATAACGATACACGCAGGTGCAAGGCAGGTGATTATAACGGAGACGGAAGAACAGATGTTACATGTAATATTTTCATAACTACACTTATTACTGATCCTGATGGCTCTACATATTACAGAGATATTTATACAAACGACTGGCACATGCTCCTCTCTGACTATCAGATGCCTGACCTTCTCTCACGGGTTACAAATATCCTTGGTGGCACTACTGATATCTCCTACCTGCCGTCTTCTTCGTATGTAAACCCTTACCTCCCTTTTGTAGTCCAGACAGTATGGACAATCACTGCTGATGATAAAAACGGAGGAGTGAATACATCGGGGTACCTTTTCTCCGGTGGCCTTTTTGATGCAGAAGACAGGGAATACAGAGGGTTTGAGTATATGAGTGTTACCTACCCTTCTGGCGCTTGGTCTGAGACCTCCTTTTACCAAGATGACGTCAAAAAAGGTCTTCCCGGATATTCCCTTTCTTTCGGAGAAGGCGTTAATCCATTGGTGTATTCCGGGGTAAACTATACCTACGAAGAAACATTCCCTTACACCGGGGTATCTTACCCTAAACTCGATATAAAGGACGATTTTATCTTCGATGGCTCTATATACAGGAACGCCATCTATAACGGAACCTGGGATGACGACCCCTCCAAATACTTACATTCAGCTTTGGATATAACCTATGACGGCTATGGAAATGTTACAAGGAGATATTTTTATGGTGACGTGGCTAAACAGGGTGATGAACGGGATGAATATACTACATATATTTACGATACAGTCAATTGGATATTTCTTCCACAAATGACATATGTAATAAACAGTTCCGGAGAAGTCAAGGCCCGTTCCTGGTTTGTCTATTATCCAAACACAGCTAATCTCGAATACAAACAAGACTGCCTTGCAGCGAGCACATGTCCTTCCCCCACCCCCGACAGTGATGATCCGAAAACACGGTATGAGTACTATCCCAACGGAAATTTATGGAAAGTTTATGATCCGAAAAACAATGCGCCGACCGTATATGAATATGATACCGTTTCATCCACTTATGCAACCCAAATTACTAATGCCTTAAACCATCAAATTATAAAGACATATGATCTCAGATTTGGCAAAGTTCTCACAAAAGCGGATTCCAACACAATAGCAGCACCAACCACATATTATTATGATATTTTTGGAAGGCTGATAAATGCTACGAACCCGAACGACGGTTTACCTGCTTACGCATGGAAAGAAACCCATCATGACGGACTTGGAAGGGCGATAAAAACAAAGACAGGAGGCCCAGACAACAAAGTTATTGTGACGGAGACGAAATATGACAACAGAGGGCTTGTAGAATACACATCCTTGCCCTATTTTGAGAACTTAGAAACACCTCGGTGGACGCACTATGAATACGATCCTGTCGGAAGAGTAACTCTTATAACAAAGCCGGACCTCACTTCTATGACAAAGAGCTACATGCAAGGCAGAACTACAATTCTTGATGCCGATAATCATAAAAGCGTGCAGGAAAGGGACATATACGGCAGGCTGGTAAAAGTGGAGGAATACAAAGGGATATTTCCGGCTGCGACCCTCTATGCGACAACACGATATGAATACGATACTCTGGGCAACCTACTAAAAGTCACAGATGCAAAAAATAACCAGACAACAATTGCCTACGATACACTGTCAAGAAAAAAATCCATGAACGATCCAGATATGGGGTCCTGGACATACACCTATGACGCCAACGGTAATCTTGCGACACAAACAGATGCAAAGAACCAGACAATAGTCTTCCAGTATGATGTCTTAAACAGGATAACAAAGAAGGACTATCCGGCGGGGACCGATGTTCAATACTATTACGATCAATCTTATGGTCAGTCATGTGTGGAGTACAATCTTATAGGAAGGCTTTCAAGGGTAACCGATGTCTCAGGAGAAGAAAAATATTGCTATGACAAGAGTGGTCGTGCAACCAAGACAATAAAGACGGTGAACAGCACTGATTATCCGGTAGATACTGAATATGATGAACTTGGAAGGGTCGACAGTATAAGATATCCCGACCAATACGTTGTAAATTACCTCTATGATGCAGGAGGCAACATCTATCAGGTGCCGGGTTTTGCCACTTACGGCGGATACAATGCCCTTGGCCAGCCGGGGACTGTGACCTACGGAAACGGGGTTACCACAACGTATACATATTACCCAACCAACAACAGAC
>JBAQLU010000233.1:0-26842 GCA_049302065.1 Thermodesulfovibrionales bacterium | reverse complement strand
CCGTAGGAGTCTGGACCGTGTCTCAGTTCCAGTGTGGCCGTTCGACCTCTCAGCCCGGCTACCCGTCTCTGGCTTGGTGGGCCGTTACCCCGCCAACTACCTGATAGGCCGCAGGCCCATCCTTAAGCGAATTGCTCCTTTTACTACAAGCCTCCCAGCCCGTAGTCTTATCGGGTATTAGCTCAAGTTTCCCTGAGTTGTTCCCAGCTTAAGGGCAGGTTACCTACGTGTTACTCACCCGTCCGCCACTAACCAGAACACAGAGCACAGAACCCAGAAAACAGATTTTTTTAATTTCTTATTTTGTTTTTTTATCTCTTCTTCTGTGTTCTGTTCTCTGTGCTCTGTATTCTGATTCGTCCGACTTGCATGTGTTAGGCACGCCGCCAGCGTTCGTTCTGAGCCAGGATCAAACTCTCAATATAAACTCAAAACTTTCACCGGGGCCTACTTTTTAGTTTTCAAAGAACAGCTCTGCAACCCTGGATTTTAGTTGCTAAGGGCTTGTTTTAAGTGGGTGCCTTGGCAGATGCTTAGGCTTCCCCTCAACCTTCAGGTTTCCGGGGCGTGCATCACTACATCCACACATCAGCTCCCTTAATAAATTGTTCCCTCAGCCCGCCTTAGCCCAAGGATTGGCAGAGAAAAATAAAGGCTATCCCAAATAGCATAGCCCTCTTTTTATCAAAGAACTACTTGGTTTTTTAAACCATTTCCGCTCCTATTATAAGCATCTAATATTAGGATATCATTTTTAAAAAGATAGTCAATAGGTAAATATAAATAATTACAACTGAATATCAGCAAAATTCAGTCATTAATAGCTAAAAATACAAAATATCTCTATTTTTCAAAGAAATAATAATAGAATGTCTCGGAAGCGATTATTATATTTCATGGGAAAAGAAATTGTCAATTTTTTCTTTCTTAATCGTTGATTCCGGCCCATGCCCGGTAAGTACCTTTACTTCATCCGGAAGGGACATGAGACGTTTAAAGGACTTTCTTAGCTTACTGATATCTCCTCCTTGAAGGTCTGTCCTTCCTACAGAGCCTGCAAATAGCGTATCTCCTGTAATGACAATCCCTTCGCCATAAAGGCAAATACTTCCCTGGGTATGGCCTGGGGTATGGAGGACCTCAAATTTCAAGCCACCTACTTCCAGTATGTCCCCTTCTGAAACGAAGATGTCAGGCTCTGGTAACGGGTCAATCTCATATCCCCATACTGCGGCCTGATCTTTTGTGCTCCGGTACATATTAAGATCATCGCTATGGAGAATAATCCGGGCTTTCGTTTCTTCCTTTATCTCAGGTATTGCAGCGACATGGTCAAAATGCGCGTGAGTGCAGATTATATACTTCATTATCAGGTTATTTTTATGGATTAAATCAAGAATCCTGTCAGGCTCATCACCGGGATCGGTTATAAAACATTCATTTGTATTTTCATCTGCAATGATATAACAGTTATTTTCAAGTGAACCAACGACAAGTTTTTTGATAATCATATTGCCCTCCATGGATTTATTCCCTGAATTTCTGCTTAATAAAGCCGATAACATAAGAGAACTCTTCACTTTTCAGCATATAACTGATAAATATATATATCATAACGCATAAAGCAACAGTTCCACTGAGGTAAAAAACTTTCAACGATGTATTGCCATATATCTTCCATAGTTCTCCATGCAGCGTAACCCAGCCAATGCATCCCATAACAGATGATGCGACAATTGTTTTCAGAAAAGAAGACAAAATTCTTCCTCCATCGACTCTCTTAAGTCTTTTTCTGAGAAAATAGAACAGAAGAATGAAATTCACACCTGAGGCAAGGGAATTTGCAAGAGCAAGGCCACTGTGCTTGAGCGGGCTCATAAGTATGATGCTGAACAGAATATTTGCTGCTAATGCGACTCCGGCAACCTTTACGGGTGTCTTAGTATCCTGCATTGAATAGAAGCTTGCTGTTATAACTCTCACGCCAACGATTGACCATATCCCAATTGAATAAAACAAAAGGGCCTCAGCAGTACCTGCTGTAGCGGCATAATCAAATTTACCTCTCTGAAAGAGTATATTTACAATGGGTTCCCTTAAAGCAATTAATCCTGCCATAGCTGGAACAGTAATAAAAAATAAAAGCCTTAATGCAAATGAAAAATCATCCCTGAGTCTGTCATAATTTCCTTTCACTGCATGTTCTGACAGAGTTGGAAGAACAGCCATCCCCATTGCAACGCCGAATATGCCTATAGGAAACTGGATTAAACGCATTGAATAATAAAGATACGTTACACTGCCCTCGGGAAGATATGAAGCAAGGATTGTACTGACAAAAATATTTATCTGAGCAACAGCCATTCCCATAGTTGCAGGCAGGATAAGTAATGTCATTTTTTTAAGACCTTCATGCCTGAAATTATATGCCGGCTTCAAAGAATATCCCTTTTTAAAAAAAGAGGGAAGCTGAAAAACAAACTGGACAAGACCCCCTAACGTAACTCCTATTGCTACTGCAAGAATCGGTTGTTCTATTTTTGTGGCAATTAGGAGAACTACACAAATGATGGTTATGTTAAGCATTGCAGGCGCAAGTGCAGGGATGAAAAAAATACGTTTTACGTTTAATGCACCCATTGTAAGGGCAGCGAGACTGATGAAAAGCAAAAAAGGAAACATTATCCTTGTAAGAAGCACGGTTGATGAAAATTTTTCAGGCATATCAATAAATCCAGGAGCTATTGCCGTCACTATTTCAGGTGAAAAAACAACCCCCAGAATAGATATTAAGCCAACAAACAGAAGAATAAAGGAAAAGGTTATCCTGACAAGTCTCTTTGACTCTTCAACTCCATGTTTTGTCTGATACTCTGTCAGAACAGGGATAAATGCAGAAGACATGGAACCTTCAGCAAAGAGTTCTCTTAAAAGGTTTGGAATTCTGAATGCAACGAAGAATGTATCTGCAATGCCGGTAGCACCGAAAAGCCCTGCCAGTATCATGTCCTTTACATAGCCAAGGATCCGGCTAATAAATGTTGCGATAGACATAAGGCCGGCAGCTTTAGCTATGCGCCTTCTCTCATCCCCATGAGTCATGACTTAGTATAGAGTTTATCCAACAAGTTTTTTGATTTCTCTTACGCTTTTGGTTTCACCAATAAGAATTATTGCATCTCCTGTCTCAAGTCTTTCATTTTCCGGAGGATTAAACATATACCGGTCCCCTTTTCTTACCGCTGCAACAGCTATGCCTTTTTTGTCCAGCAAGCCTGAGTTTTTGAGTGTCTTACCGATTAATTGAGAATCTGAAGCTATGTTAATATCTTCAACTCTAAAGACCTCTATTGAATCAAGAAAGTCCCATCCCTCTATGAGCATATATCCTGAAATTCCTGACAGAAAAACAAAGCCGAGCAATATAAACGCTATGACGAGTCTTTTCATCATCATGTTGAGGATTATAGCAAAAAAATAAGGGAGAATTTGCAAAATTTAACAAGTTGTTTTACAAGACAGGGGGTGCAATCAACCGGCAATAACCTTCTATCCTCACTCAATCAGCGTTATCCCCATATAACAGGCTAATGTCCAATAGGCACTGCTGAAAAGCAGACTGCCTATGAAAATCTTCCAGTCCCGGCGCGTCATTCCGCTGAATTTGCCCTTACGCAGATAGGTAGTGGTAATGAACGGGTCGAATCTGACCGACATAAAAAGAAAAACAAGAGGGGCGCTCTTTTTTACGATACATGATCTCCAAGAGCATTGCTATTTTCTCTTATAACGATCAACTAACTTGTGAGTTCCTGCTGTAAGAAGAGTGAATTTGTTGGCCTGTCTTAAAAAGAAGCACCGATAAAAAATATCAATATAAAATTCCCATTCGTCGTTGAGCTTGTGAATCTGAAGTGAAGGGTGTGCCGGGTTGTCCTGCAGATAATGAAGCTGTTTTCTTACTTTCTTCTTGATGTCCTGCGGAAGTTTCTTGTAGGCTTCTTTGAATTCAGCGGTAAAGACTAATTCTATTTTCCCAGCCATTCGATGGCATCTTCAGCGGAATCAAAGGATTTTACTCTACCCTTTTTGATGTCTTCTTTTGCCCTTCTGATGCTCTTCTGTGTATCGTTCTGACGGAATATCTCCATGCTAAGCTCAAGGGCAAGTAACTTTTTGTAAACATTATAGGGCAATATCACCTCTTTCGGCTTCCCGCTCATATCTGTAACAAACTTGGCTTTTTTATGAATCTCTATGGTCGTCATACAAATATTTTAACATAACCGTTACGCACAGTAAATTTTATTCGGTAATAGCCCTGTTGAGAGAATCTCTTATCCTATAATTTTCTTCCATCCCCACTCAACCAGCGTGATTCATCCCTTTCTTTGCATTTAGTCACTTTTGCTTTTTGTAAACATCGCCTCTTGGCCCTATCTCAACAACGATTACCTTTATCTCAGATTCAAATACCTGGTAGATGATCCTTATTTTCCCGGTACGATACCTGTAGAGCCCTACAAGTTTTCCAACAAGTGTCTTTATATTAGGACCGAAGAGGGGGTTTATTTCAAGTGAGTCAATTGCCTTATTAATCTTTTTTTGAATTTGTATCGGCTGTTTTTCATAATAATCTGAGGCCCTGTCTGACAGTATGACTTCATACATTTTTCCTGACAGATCTCCACGGTTTGCACCTTCCTGCCTTGAGATCGTCAATTCCTGCCTTAATGCCCCTGAGCAGATTCTCATCGGCAAGAATTTCCTGAGTAGCTTCGATTTCTTCCTTATGTTCAAGATATTCCACGAAATCAACTACCTTTATAAGGTGTTCCTTCGGCAATTTGCTTATTGTATCAAAAGCTCTTTTTTTCAATTCTGCTGTCGCAGGCATTTTTCAAACCTCCTCATCGAAGTTTTTATAAATCTATTATATCCTTTTTTTAAGAAAAACATTCCTATGATGCGCCAGCTACGATGCATTCACCATCTTCCATCCCCACTCAACCAGCGTGATCCCCATATAGCAGGCAAGTGTCCAGTATGCGTTGCTGAGGATGAGGCTGCCGATGAAGATTTTCCAATCTCTTCTGTTCATTCCGTTAAACTGGTTTGCACCATGGCGCAGATAGGCAGTAGTAATGAACGGGTCGAACTTGACCGACATAAAAAGAAAAATAAGAGAATCGCTCTTTTTCATAATCCATGACGTAAACCGCCCGATCTTCCTTGTGCCTTTGTAAGTCTTTATCTCCTTAATAGCCTCAATCCCCAGCCAGTCCCGCTTTGACCAGTCGTAGAACTTCATTGTCAAAATGTTGGCAATAAGGGCGAGAAAGGTCATAACGAGGCCACCCTTGAGGATGCCTGCTTGATATATAACGAAGGGATAAAGAAGATAATCGAAAGCCCTATCTGTCAGATCCTTTGTGGTAATGCCGACAGCAAGCTCGGCAATTCTATATCTAAACGCCGCCTTTTTCTGTATCAGGGTTTCTTTGTTGTTTGAGATAGACACCTCTCAACTTCTTTCTCAACCCATTCAGGATAGCTCCGCCAATATTGATCGGATGCCTTATCAGACGGAAGCAATTGGACAATCAATGGTTTTACAGCAAAGTGATTGGTAACCTGTTCGAAAGCCGGCATGACAACAGCACGCGAAAATCCTCCTTCTTCTTTTTCATTTGTAATAAAGTTTTCGAAGAGAACTCCATGACAAACAAAAAGAGCCAAGAAATATAGATAGTATTTAGATGCACACCTGCCATTTGAGCTATACCATCTTGAACCGTCGGCAATTTCAATTTCCGGGGAATGTAACGTCAACAGCCTGTGATGACAATCAATCAACCTCTCTCCCCATAACGTCTTTATTCTGCTGAATTGCTTACCATCTGCAAATGTGCAATCAATTATAGTCCCGTAACTATATATTGCCTCACCTTTCTTATTTCTTTTATGGAAGAAGGGCATTTTTGCCAAGCCAAGTTTATCGGGGTTTTTCGAGCAGAACTTGTCCTCCTGATATTCCCATCCGAGGGGTTTCAGATTGGAATGCCTGACAAAATCCAGAAAATGGCTAAACTCATAATTTGGACTTATTACAGTACGGTCCAGAACAGCTCTGGGCTCATTCTGAAAAACAGCAGGCATCTCTCCAAGATATTCCGACACCTTTTTTTGTAATACAGTGTCATTCCATCTTCTCCAGATTTCCTCTTTTGCTTCTCCAAGCGGTGTGTAAATATCCATAGCGTTAAACACTTTCAGCAAAATCATATCGTGTCATGCCGGCTTGTCCGGCATCCTTCTTCATGCAGCAATGAAAGAAAGATTCCCGACAAGCGGGAATGACATACAATTGAAGCAATTCATTGGCTTTTTATCTGCTTTTCTCATTGACCCTGAACCCCCTATTTATCTTCCTCATCTTTGCTTTGTCATGTTTCAGGTTTTCCTGAATAAACTTCACTATGCTTTGTCCTTCATCATCCCCACTGCAGGTGAAGACGTCGCAGGCGGCATATGCATATTCAGGCCAGGTGTGGATAGATATATGGGAGGCTGAAAGGAGCAGATATCCTGTAATCCCGTGAGGCTTGAACCGGTAGAAATGTTTGTTCAGAATCCTGACATCCGCATTTGTTGTTGCATCTGAAAGGAGTTTTTTCCAGAAGGTTATAGAATTAAGCTGCTTTCTTTCACAGCCGAAAAATTCAATGAGATGGTGCACTCCGTCCGGTGAACTGTTGTGCAAGCGCTTCAAATTCCCCCCATGCCTTGTACTTTTTATTTGTTCATTATACACATATTATGAGGTAATATTAATACAATTTATATGATGTAGTAAACAAAATGAAGGCGTTGTTATAGTGAATTGCTATGACAAAGCCAAAGATTACAACCAGCAGGGAGATAGGAGCGCGTATCAAAAAGAGAAGAAAAGAACTCATGATGTCACAGGAGGAGCTGGCTGAAATGCTGAATATCTCTTATCAGCAGGTTCAGAGATACGAAAATGGAACGAGCAAGCTGAATGTAGAAAAGGTACAGATAATCTCTGAGGCCCTTTCTATCCCGATGTCATATTTTTTCGAATCGTATAAACCTGCAGTGGCAGAAAACACAGTGCCTTATATGACATCAGATGAGAACAGACTTCTCAGATATTTCAGAAAGATCAGAGACAACACATCAAAAACAACTGTTATATATGTTGCACGCCTCGCAGCAAAACAATAAAGCATCCTCAAAACCACCGACGAACCCACCCTCCGGCTTGCCCTGAAGGTCATCAGGGCGGTCAGTAGATAGCATATTTATTGTTAGCTATAGCGAATACCTTTATGATAAAATCCAATATAACAGGGAGGAAATATGAGAGCTACAGTTAAAAAAAATGGGGTTCTTATCCCAAAGGATTTTTTTAAAGGAGTCAAAGAAGTGGAGATTCATAAAGAAGACAGCACAATAAGACTGGTACCTGTACAGCCCAATGATCCGATTCTCAAATTAGGGAGCCGTCCTGTTTCCTGCGGCGCAAAAGACGCTTCAAAAAATCATGATAGATATCTGTAAGGCACTGTCCTGTGGATAGTATTTTTCTCGATACAGGTTACATAATAGCACTGGAAGCATCCGATGATCAAAATCATAAAGCATCTCTGCAGCATTGGAGTTTATTTTCAAAAAACCTCCCTTTAATAGTCACTACGTCCTATATATTTAATGAGACAGTAACATTTTTTAACAATCGTGGTCATCATCAAAAATCGGTCGAGATAGGGACCAATCTCTTGAAAAGTCTGTCCATCAGATTTACTCATGTTGATCAGGCACTGTTTCAGGAAGGATGGACATATTTCAAAAAGCATAGCGATAAAACTTACTCGTTAACTGATTGTATCTCATTTGTTTTGATGAAACGCCTTGCAATCAAGAGGGCATTAACGTTCGACAATCATTTCATACAGGCTGGATTTAAAGTTTTACCCGATTAACCATCTTCTGAAAACCGCCGACGAACCAGCCGCCTGCATTGCCCTAAAGGTCATAAAAGGAGTCAACAGATAGCCTGACTTATTGATTCTGCTTGCAAAACACTGCTTGCTACTTTTAAAATTTTTCATGTCTATTTTGAACACAATAGTTGAAAAGAAAAAAGAGCGTCTTTTTTTATCAAAAAATAAGACGCCTCTTTCAGAATTAAACTCCATAATAAAAGATATCGGCAAGACGAGGGATTTTCAAAAAGCCATCAAACGTGATTCAGATAACATAAAGCTTATCGCCGAGATCAAGAAAGCTTCACCGTCTAAGGGAATCATCAGGAAATCTTTTGACCACCTGTCAATCGCCGGGATATATGAAAGGAAGGCAGTTCATGCTGTTTCAGTTCTCACCGAGGAAGATTTTTTCATGGGAAGTCTCGCTTTTCTCTCTGATGTGAAGAAGGTTTTAACAAAACCCCTTTTACGGAAAGACTTCATCTTTGATGAATACCAGATTTATGAGTCGAGAGCCAATCAGGCGGATGCTATTCTTCTGATCGCTGCTATACTCGATAGAAATCAGGCAGCCGAATACCTTCATCTCTCAAAAGAACTTAGCCTATCGGTACTCTTTGAGGTTCATAATTTCGAAGAGCTTGAGATGGCGCTTTTTATAAAATGCGATATTATTGGCATTAACAACAGGGATTTGAAAACATTAAAGGTTGACATTCAGACAACTTTCGACATAAAAAGAGAAATTCCATCTGATAAGATAGTCATCAGTGAAAGCGGGATAAAAACTATCGAAGATGTTAATAAGCTGAGAGAAGCCGGCATTGATGCAATGCTCATCGGAACTTCTTTCATGGAAGCGAATGATATAGGAAAGAAGATTGACGAGTTAATGGGGGAAATGTGATACAATTGAGAAATGAAGGTAAGAATTAAAATATGCGGCATTACAAACCTTGATGATGCAATGGCAGCCGTTGATTTCGGCGCAGATGCCCTGGGATTTGTTTTTTTCAAGGGAAGTCCTCGTTTTATATCTTATAAAGATGCTGCAGCAGTCATCAAAAGCCTTCCATCATTCATAACAACCATTGGAGTATTCGTTGACGAAAAACCCAAAGAGATCGAAAAAATAACAGACACAACAGGCATTGATGTCATACAGCTCCATGGTAATGAACCTCCGGAAATGTGTAATCTTTCAAGACGCATCATTAAGGCGATAAGGGTAAAAAGCCTTGAAAGTCTTGACCCTCTGATTTACTACAGGGATATGGTATCTGTATTTCTGCTCGATACATTTACCCCTAACGTCTTTGGCGGGACAGGTCAGATTTTCAATTGGGATATAGCTGTTGAAGCAAAGCAATTTGGCAGGATTATCCTTTCAGGGGGCTTAACACCCGATAATATCTCAAATGCTGTAACGAGAGTTAAGCCTTATGGCGTAGATGTCAGCAGCGGGGTTGAGTCAAAAAAAGGGGAAAAAGACCATAAAAAAATGAAGTTGTTTATTGAGAGGGCAAAAGGGTCTTAGAAGAAAGCGGTTCGTTATTTGGTAGCCGCAGACTTTCCTCCCCGGCGGATCGCCTTAGGCAACAGCCTGCGTTCCTCTGAACACACCATCACAAGAGTCTTGACGTTTCCGCGCGGATTGAAATCTCCAATGACCTCCAGAAATCTCGGCTTCAATATCTTAATCAGTTGCGAGTAAATTGTATTGGTTACCTCTTCGTGAGAAATATGGAGATCGCGGAACGAATTGAGATACAGTTTCAGAGATTTCAGCTCAACTATCTTTCTGTCAGGTACATAATTTATTTTTATAATCGCAAAATCAGGGTATCCGGAGCGCGGGCAGAGACATGCAAACTCAGGGAAACTTATGTTTATTTCATAGTCCCTTTCAGGATTCGGATTATTCCATACTTCCAACACAGCTTTTTTTATAGCCTTTTCTCCGTACTTCATGTTAAAAATCTAACATCTCACATAACAGATTGTAAAGGTTGTTAATAAATATAACCTGCATGACTTGACTTTATTTTCAGCAAAAAATTATAATTTAGGTTCAATATTATGGGAACATATACCACATATCATCCACACAACAGAAAACGCAAGAGGACTCACGGCTTTCTTGGAAAAATGAGTTCCCCAGGCGGGCGCAGGGTTATAAAAAGGAGAAGGGCCAAAGGGCGTAAAAAATTGACTGTTTAATGCGTAAGAAACCTTTACGCTCTCTGAGAAAAAAACGGGATTTTGACTTGGTTTTCAGGGATGGATTTGCTCTTGGTTCAAGATATCTTGTCATATACGCAACGCCGAATGAACTCAGTATTAACCGTCTTGGCCTTTCTGTTAGTAAAAAGATCGGTAAAGCTGTAATACGCAATAGAATTAAACGACTGCTGAAGGAAGCTATGAGGAAAATCCAGGAGGAGATACCCCGGGATTGCGATTTTGTAATTGTTGCCAAAAAACCCTCTGCAGAGGGCGCACTGGAAGACTTTATTCAGGACATAAAAAGATTTTTATCAAGGCTATTCGATGAAAAAAATTCTTATATCGCTGATAAAACTATATAAATACATATTGTCACCGCTTCTCCCCCTGAGTTGCAGGTTTTCCCCTTCATGCTCTCAATATTCCATTGAAGCTATAGGCACATATGGCGCTGCAAAAGGATTCTATCTCTCTGCAAGAAGGATTCTGAGGTGTCATCCTCTGAATCCCGGCGGGTATGATCCTGTAAAATAACGATGGAAAAAAGAGCGCTTATTGCCGTTGCAATCTCATTTATAATCCTTCTGGTTTATCAATATTTCTTTATTAAACCTGTGCCCCAGGAGATTCAGAACCAGCCGGTTGTTACAGAGAAAGAGAAACCTGTCTCCGAAGAAACGAAATCGTCATCTGTTCCGGCACCGTCTCCTGTGGCCGTATCCAAAACAACAGGCAGCCCCTCCCAAGAAGAAGAGATAAAAATTGAGACCGAAGTATATTCTATGATCCTTACAACAAAAGGGGCGACAGTAAAACACTTTGAGCTTAAAAAGTATAAAGACAAGGATGGGAAAAATGTCCTGCTCCTTAAAAACCCGGGACTAATACCTCCATTAAGTATAGGGTCAAAAGATGATTTTGAATTAGGAAGCGTAACCTTCCGTATTTCTTCCCCTGGCGGAGGACGTAATATGACACTCGATAAAAATAATACATCAGGCACGCTGGTATTCGAATATGCAGATTCAGGTTTTTCTATAAAACGTTCATTTACCTTCTATCATGACAGTTTCAGGGTTGATATAAAAGATGAGGTTTCAGGACTACCTGAGTACTGGATCACCACTGGTACAGATTTTGGAATCTATGACAATAAAGATACATCAGTTCATTCCGGACCAGTGCTTCTGAAGGAAACTGACAGGATCGAATTTGCCGCAGGGAAACTCAATGAAGTTAAAACCTATAGTCAGGGCCTTAAATGGATAGCACAGGAAGATAAGTATTTCTTCGCATCACTCGTTCCCATTACCACTATGGAAGAGGCACGGGTCTGGCAAATAAAGGATTCACCGGTTATTGCTTTTAAGGGAAAATCCGGCACGAACAGCTTTATCCTGTATGCAGGGCCAAAGGAGTATGATAAGCTTAAAACACTCAAGGTAGGCCTCGAACATATTGTGGATTTCGGATTTTTCTCCATCCTGGCAATACCGCTTTTCTGGGTGTTGAAGCTCTTCTATAATCTGACCGCAAACTATGGCTGGGCCATTATCCTGCTTACCATTGTTACGAGAATACCCTTTATTCCACTCATTAGCAAAAGTCAGAAATCGATGAAGAAAATGCAGGAAATTCAACCAAGAATGGCTGAGATAAAGGAAAAATACAAGAAAGACCCGCAGAGAATGCAGAAGGAAATGATGGGGATTTACAAAACACACAAGGTTAATCCTGTGGGGGGATGTCTTCCCATCCTGTTACAGATTCCTGTGTTCTTTGCACTATATAAAATATTGCTGATAACCATAGAACTTCGGGCCGCACCATTTATGCTCTGGATACAAGACCTTTCAGCGCCTGACACTCTTTTTGGACACATACCTGCAGCCATACCTCTAATCGGAGGGTTTGCTGTTGGTCCTTTACCGATAGTCATGGGTATTACAATGGTTATACAGCAGAAGATGACACCTACATCTCTGGATCCGACACAGAACAAGATAATGATGCTTATGCCGGTTGTATTCACCTTTTTATTTCTCAATTTTGCATCCGGTCTTGTGCTTTACTGGCTTATTAATAACATCTTCAGCATCGCACAGCAGTTTTATACAAACAAAAAAGTCGCAAAAGAAGCAGCCTCTGCGTAAGAATAATAACCTCCTCTAACCCATTCTTAATATCATCTCGTCTGCGTTATACTAAAACATGTTTACAGACGATACTATAGCAGCAATTTCTACGCCATTAGGTGAAGGAGGCATCGGTATCGTAAGATTGAGCGGGAAGAATTCAATAGAGATTGCAGAAAATATTTTTTCTTCACCAAAAAAAAGAACTCTCCAAAATATGAAATCTTCCAGCGTTATCTACGGGCATATACACAACCCGTCCACAGGCGAAAAGATTGATGAAGTCCTTGTCACAGTTATGAAGTCTCCGCACTCTTATACAAAAGAGGATGTGGTGGAGATTAACTGCCACGGAGGCATGATCACCCTGAGAAAAACCCTTGAGCTTGTCCTCAGGCAGGGCGCAAGACTTGCAGATCCGGGAGAGTTTACCAGAAGAGCATTTATCAATGGACGGATAGACCTTAGCCAGGCTGAGGCAATACTGGATCTCATAAGGTCCAAAACAGATGAAAGCAGAAGGATCGCAATTGAACAGTTACAGGGCGGCCTCTCGGAAAAGATTACTGCACTCAGGGACAGGCTCATGGCAATATGTGTCAATGTTGAGGCATATATAGATTTCCCTGAAGATGAAATTGAGACAGCATCAAAACAGGATTTGTTCTTATCAATGAAAGATACCGGCAGAGATATTGAAACACTTCTTAAGACATATGATGAGGCAAAATTTTTCAGGGAAGGACTTTCAACAGCCATCGTCGGAAGGCCTAATGTCGGGAAATCATCTCTCCTTAATGCATTACTGCAAAAAGACAGGGCGATCGTAACAGATATCCCGGGCACGACAAGGGATGTAATAGAGGAATATCTGAATATAAAGGGACTGCCTTTAAGGATCATGGATACCGCCGGGATACGGGATGTCAAAGACATCGTTGAAAAAGAAGGGGTGAGAAGGAGTCTCCGGAGTATCGAAAACGCCGACCTTGTAATCGCTATTTTTGATCAGAGCGAACCACTCAGAGATGAGGATTTTGAGGTTATGGAAAGGATAAAAAATAAAACTGCAATTGCTGTTTTAAACAAATGTGACCTTCCGGCAGCTTTTAGTCAGGATTCCTTTTCATCCTTCATCCTTCATCCTTCATCCTCTCTTCATATCTCTGCAACCAGCGGCGATGGACTTGAGGAATTAAAAGAAGCTATTTTCAATTCATGCCTGAAGGACTGGAAAGAGGAAAGGGAAGGAGTTGTTGTCACAAATCTCCGGCATAAGACCTCAATTGAAAATGCATTGGAATCACTCCACAGGGCATCACAAGCCTTAACAGAGAATCAACCTGTCGAAATTATTGCAATTGAACTCAGGCAATCACTTGACAAGCTTGGTGAGATTGTTGGAGCAGTTACAACAGAAGATATCCTGAACAGAATTTTCAGCGATTTTTGTATTGGCAAATAGTCATTCATCATTGTAAATTAGAAGTCGCTTCCTTGACATTCATAAATAGTATTTTAATAAATTCATAAAAAAGAGAGCAATACACCCTTACTCCCAGATGGATCAGACAGTCGAAGTGGCATGTAAATAGTGAATAGAACAAGGACTTTGTAAAACCGCTAAACCTGATAAGTGCGCTCGCCTTAGAGAAGAAAACAAAAGGCTCAAATTGATTCTGTGCACCAGTTCTTTACATAACAGATAATCAAGTCAAGCCATCTGCCCGCTATCTACACATAGTACTCAGCGCAGCGAGAGATTTCTGGCCTCGGTTTGCTACTTCCTGGAAGAAACGCCTCTGATACCAGGTACAATTATCCTGAATATAACCAATAATCGATAATTAATATCTTCATCAGTCACTCATATTTTATTCATTGCTTCTACATAAATTATTGATATACTTTTTATAAAGTCTAATTGAAGGAGGCGCAATATGAAAAAGTTACTTTTGGGGACAATCCTTTTGGCGTTGTCAATTGTCGTTCCTATTCCAACAATGGCAGGGGTAGATATAAGTATTGGAATTTCTCTGCCACCACCCATCGTATTTGAGGCACCTCCGGATGTGATAGTGATGCCCGATACGAACGGTGTGTACGTTGTTCCTGCTATAGATGTAGACATGTTTTTCTGGAATGGTTGGTGGTGGCGTCCATGGCAAGGTCGTTGGTATCGCTCACATTATTATAACCGGGGTTGGGCTTATTATAACAATGTTCCAAGTTTTTATTTTGATGTAGACCCGGGTTGGAGAGGATACTACAGAGACCATAATTGGTACGGCCACCGGTGGAACTATGAACGGATTCCTCACCGACGACTTCAACAGAACTGGAAGAGCTGGAATAATAATCGACATTGGGAAAGGCAAGGAACCTGGGGCGTTCAGAGCTATCAACCTCGACCGAAACAACAGATACGGGAGCTAAGACATCAGAGGCAAGAGCAATATCAACAGAGGCCTGAGGTTCAGCGACATCAGCAACAGATACAACAGCAACAAAGACAACGCCAGGTTCAGAAACCTCAGAGACAGCAGCAACCCCAACAACAGCATTCTCAACCTCAGGGCCGGCAACACCAGGGGAAACCACAACACCAATAGTCTCAAGGAAAACCTGAAATAAGGTGAGCATTAGGACTCAGTTCGTGGAGGGAAAGGCATGTTTTCATACATGCCTTTCTTTAACCCATTAACCCTCTCCCGCAGTTCGTTGGCAAAAAACTGATATTCATCCTTACAGTGTTAGTAATTTGCATGTATAATCCGCACCTGAGGACCATTATCCAAAATGCGACTTTGATGAAGTAGTGTTGTTGCCGGAATTTCCTGAGGTTATCAATAGTTTAAACGGTATTCCTCTTTTATCATAATATTCCGGGTTTGCTCAGTTAAAGAGACAGCAGAGAATCACTTATGTATTTTCCATAAAAAAGGTATACTTTGTTGAAGGACAGGTTGATGGCAGAACCCCTATGCAAGCTGTAAAGACAGAGGAAGGCAAAAGGAAGGTTATTGAACTATTGAAGTCTTTTGAGAACAGTGAGGAGCATAACAGGAAAGAAGGCAGACCCTATTATGACCTATTGTGGATGTGGCAACGGATAGGGCTTGAAAGGGAATAATTATATAATGAGGAGGGCAGATCATGGAAATCAAAGTAGAAAAACCAACACAACAATATCTACAAGACCGCAAGGTTAGTTCGTGGGGAATCTGGGGAAAAGAAGTATCAAGGTTTGACTGGCATTATGACACGACAGAGGAATGCTACATTCTTGAGGGGGAGGTAGTCGTTGAAACAAAAGATGGTAAAAGGGTTCAATTCGGCAAAGGGGACTTTGTCACATTTCCTAAAGGGCTTTCTTGCGTGTGGGATATCAAGAAACCAGTGAAGAAGCATTACAACTTCCCTTAGCCAGATTTCTTCTGCTCTAATTTTGCTGCACCTTAAAAATGAACGATTGCAGAAGAGGCTGAAAATACTTTAAAATTATTGGTTGCCGGTGTGGTGAAATGGCAGACGCGCCGGACTCAAAATCCGGTGGGGGCAACTCCGTGTGGGTTCGACTCCCACCACCGGCACCAACTTGACATACACGGAGTCAGCTCCGGATCCGAAGCACATCATCATTGACTTCCCTCTTTCAAGAGTTGCTTGAAAAATGCCGGTTCTTCACTGAAAAACAGCTTTGTAAACCGATATTTAAACGACCTTTAAGAGGGAAGACATGTCAGCATATGGGCGGCACGAATGAAAACCTGAATACCTTTGTCGCTGTATGAACCTGAAGGTCCTTATCGATCCAGTACAAATCATAAATGGGATTCTTAAAAATAATCTTTCCTATTTCGATACCGGCATCAGCGAATAGCCGCACTTCTTTTGCTTTAACAAACATAAAACCTTCGCGGTACCATCTCAGCTCACCTTCTTGCCAGGTGCCCACGTGAGTTATATAAACATCGTCTTTCAGCACGTACAAATGAAAGCTCGTTTCAATGAAAAGACTGTTTCCCTTTTCACGTATTGCGTTGATTGTGTCATGGCTATTGTACAGTTTCAGAACCCGGCCATCTTTGCCGACACAGTAAACTTTTCCAGAATAACAGCCTAAATAAATTCTGTCTCCGTTCGGTGATAGGCCCGTTCCATAAATCCAATCTTCCCCGGGGCCGACCATGCCGATCTCTACAGTAAAAGACATCGTTGTACCTGGTATCTCCACCTTAAAGCGATTCATCAGCTTGTAAAAATACTCAGCGTTTTCTATTCCCTTTAAGGCTTGATTCGCTTCTTCCCCTGTCAATTTCTCGTAGGCGTTTAGAATCTCAATTGTATTCTTTTCAGCTTCGGGCTCATCCGGGTTTATATCAGGGTGATACTTTCTGATCATATATCGAAACGCCTTTTTTATTTCTTCTGTCGTCGGTCTTCCTGCAAGGCCAAGGATCGACAGATTCTTAAGATATTCGGTGGTTCTGTCAGCGGCCTTATCAACTAACCTTTGTTCGCTTCTTCTTTCCCATCCCTCCTTATGCGGCGTTCGCCATTGGCCAAGTACCCTTAAGTCGGAATCCATTAGATAGGCTTTATCTATGTGCGTAAAGAGCAGGAAGCGGCCTTCAGGCGATATATCAACACATCGAATATGATATTTGTTTTCAGCATACCCCCTGAGCGGATAAGTACCCATGCAGCCATTTTGAATTGAATAAAGGTAAAGCATTAAATCATCAGAGCTTGCAATGAATTTCCCTGAATCCCCGGCTGCCGCCTTAAAGCGATATATTCCGTGTTCAGCGTTGAACTCTTTAATGACGGTCCCCGTGTTATCCCTCATACGGATAAATGCTTTGTCGTACTTTGCTTGCTCTTCGTTGTAGACTCCCTTTACATACACAGTGCCGGTGCCTGTTGTATCTGTGAAGTTCCAAGTCGTTTTCTGTGGCCTGTTCTCCTTAGCTTCTTTCATGTCACTTATCAGTGTAATGGTATAATTGTTCAACGGAACAATTTCAAAGTCAGGCTCTATCTCCCTCTTCTGTATCTCGATTTTCTGATACCCGGCGTCAGGCTTCTTCTGTAAGAGCTTCTCGATCAGCTTATTGTAATTTCGCTGGTCCGTGTCTGTTATATGTGCTTCACATATTGTGAAGAATTCTTTATAGGCGTCGTAAGCCTCCTGTAGCTTCTGATTCTCAATTGCCTTTGCAATTATTTTCCGGAATGTCCTCAAAAGATAAGTGAAGTAAGTCTTATGCGGTTCTTTATATCCACGAAGTTTAAGCAATTCTTCCCTCGCCTTTGCATACCACGCCCTATTGTAATAATCCACACCCTTGTAAAAGACGTTCCAGTATTCCTGCGGCTTGCGGTCTTCGTCGAAGTCAGGTTTCGGCAGTTGAGGTAGTTCAATTATTTGTGCTGATGAAGGGTCTAAGATATGGTCTATCTGTTCTTCTTTCTTCTCTTGTACTATCACTGGCCGTAAGTTTTGAGGATTCTTTCTATCAGAGCTGGGCTTGCCGCATGGCGTTTTGGGCGGGGACTTCTTACTAAGGACGACATAAAGGATGACGACGATGATTATTATTAGAATCCAGACCATACTTTACCTTATTTTTTCGGTGGATAGAAAACGCCCAGGATCATGAAATTCTGTCTGAACCGTTTCATATTGCCGACAAAGAAGTACGTGTCACACTTCTCAGCACAGAGGTTGTCAAGCCAGCGCTCTTTGATCTTCTCAAGGAGTACAGCCTCATCCCTGTAGTTGTACCTCCACAACCTGTACGCCTGCCCTATCTCCCAATCGATAATAGGCAGGTCATGTCCGGGACAGGCATCCTTTCCCTGACAGAAGAACTGATACCTGAAGTCAAAGGGTATCTCCTCGACGGCCTGCTTGCTCTTATTGTAAAAACTCAGTTGAGCATAACAAACGTCCCTCTCCGCTTCATCCTGGAGTTTTACCTTTTTCCTATTGAAGGCTATACTGCGAGGTTTACACATGCCGAGGGAGGTCCCGAACTCCTCACTTTCTTTCAGGATGTCGCAGAATGAAGGGGCGAGCGTCGGAAGAACGATCTCTTTTCTCTTCTCCCAACCGTCCTTCTTCTTCGTATCACACCACTCGATCACTCTGATGCTGTCGGTGTCCACCTTGAAGCTTTCAGGTCGTTTATCATCCGGGGCCTTGTGCGCCCGCACCTCGATGACGCTGTACTTCCTGAATTTCTTTTCATCCTCCAGATCTCTATACGGGATGGGATAGAGCCGTATCCATTTACCGGTACCAAGATCTATACCAGCAACACAGACGGTCTCTCCATATTTCTTGCTTGGGTTGGGATAGGCTTTGACGGTAACGAGAACTTTTTTAAGTTCCCACTGCATCAGATGTGTGTGATGATCAGGCCGTTGCCGTCGATCTCTTTCATCTTCTTGGCAACGACCATGCGATGACATTTAAAGGGATCGCGCTCCATGCACATGAAGCAACTGACATCGCCGGCTATAATCTCTTCGTACAGTTTTTCCATGTCGCCGTTTAGAGTTTCAAGGTAGTCTCGGTACTTCTCGAAAAAGGAATCATAATCCTTATCCTTATGAAGCTTCTCCCTCAACTCTTTCGGGCTGCCGAGCTTGCCGATATGGATGTACTTTATGCCTGCGGTCTGAAGGTGCTCGCTGATGCGGGTTTTTGAAAAGTCACGTTTCCTGCTATAGGGAATCTCACGGACATCTATGAGGGTGTTAATGCTGTGCTTCTTCAGCCTGCCCAGGAATTCATTTATTGTCCGATCTTCATAGCCGATGGTGAAAACCGTTACAGGCTTCATTTAATACCTCCGCACCTTTCCACTGTTGCCGTCTATGACGGCGTTATTTCTTCGAGGTTGCTTTCTTCGGAATGCCAAGGGTCTGAGCGTTTAAAGATGATTCCAGTAAGTGGACGATTTCAGAATTGATGGAACGCCTTTCCCTCTGGGCAAGCGTATAAATTCTGTCTTTAACGCTCTCCGGCATCCTGACTGTAATCGCAACGGTCTTTTTACCCTTTTCGGTCATAGCTATATAATACAACCAAAAGATAACCACGTCAATAAGAATTTACTTGACTTTATAGTATAACCAAATTATAATCAAAATGTAACCATCGCTAAAGGAGGGAAAAAGATCATGAAGACAAAAAGGGTCTCAGAGTTTCTTGACAGAGGCAGAGAGATTCTCCTTAAATCGAAAAGGTTCGCTATTCAATAACCCAGATTGAGCAGTCTTTGGCAGTATGCAGGATTTTACTTGAAGTGCTGCCGAAGATGAATTCCTCTTTCTTTGATATTCCCCGGCGTCCGATGACTACGGTTCCACAGGCAAGGTTCTCCTTTTCATTAAGAATGCACTCTGCTATAGATGGGCACTTTTTCATCACCGCATAAGACTTCACATCTTCTTCCCTGAATCCTGCTTCTGTAAAAATTTTATGATACCCCTCTATGATGCGCCGGGCTGAAGAATTCTTCTCTTTAATCCATCCGGTTTTCTCGCTTTCAGACATGAAATAGTCTTCCGGCGGCTCAGGTATAATGGTTATAAGCGTAATATGAAAATCCGAAAGACCGGCAAGGAGATCCTTAACATACAAAACTGCACGTTTTGCATTCTCGGATTCGTCTACTGCGATAAGGATATTACGGTTATTTGCTATTTTTGAATCCATATATCCACCCTTCATTTATTATTGTTATGGTTTGTTAAGCTTAACCCTTGCCTCATGCAGATCATTAAGAAGCTGGTCTGTATTGTCATAGAATACATTGGCAGCCATCGAAAAATGGAGAAGTATATTATTGAGTTCAGCAGGCACATAGGGATAAACTTTTTTCAGGTTTACTACCCTGTTATTAAAAATAATATTCATATCATGTTCCGTTAACTGGCTGACCACAGGTGAGCTTGCCTGCTGAAGCAGTTGGCTCGTGACATCACCCCGTCCGGTAAGGTATGTAAGAATATTACCCAAACCGAAAAGATCATAACCGAACACATTTTCCTTATGCAGGTAATCAAAATCGAAATCAATCCAGCGGCAGTTTTCTGTCTCCTCCTCCCTGATGACATGGTCACGCCTGATATCACCATGTTTGTCATCATGTTCATGGAGAAACCGTATAGCCTCAACTAATCCCATGTATTCATCGAATATCGACGGGAAATAATTGTAAAAATAATCTTCATGACCCTGACCATATTTAAGGACTGCATCAGCTAAGGTCTTGCCCTTAATATAGTCAATAATTCTGATAACGTTGTTAGAAGAGTCTTTGAGTGCAAACCCCTGCATGAAGCGTGGATGACCTTTTGTGAGATCGAGAATCCTTGCCTCTTTTTGCGGACTCCTGAAGCAGTCGAAGGTAATCCCTCCGACTTTGGACTGAAAGCGCTCATGAAAAACGAGCTTTATAATCTTAACGCTGCCGTCTGAAAGGTCCCGGGCACGCTTGACCCAGAACTTCTGCTGATCATCGATTCCGAAACGGCCTTCCCTTTCGTTGTTGCGGATCAGATAAGGTATTTCGCCGAGGATGACAACGTCGTCGTAATCAACCCTGTAGAAATCAGTGGTATCTGTAATAATGCTGAACTGTTTCGGGACACGTTCCGGCCCCAACCAATGCGCTATCCGCTCCCTGAGTTCTTCACGGCTGAACTGCTTTTGATCTGTCTGGATCATCTCCTGCATATCTTTATTTATCATATTGTGTTTTGTGTTTTCTGGCAACTGTTTTTAATCATTCTGAATAAAATATTGATCCTTAGGATGAAGTTCTGAGAGAAATCTCTCTTCGTTTAAGAAATTCTATAAGGTGGTATCATCCGCATTTCTATGAAAAGCTGTTTTCATATCTGGTATAATGCCATTAAGACAATTAAAGGCGGCACCGCATATGAATTGGAGAGAATATATTGAAAGCACTCCTGATGTGCTTCGAGGGAAGCCACGGATTAAGGGCACAAGGATACCGGTCAGTTTGATTCTCGGATATTTTGCTGCCGGCGATACCGTCGAAAAGATAATTCAGGAATTCCCTGATCTGAACAAGGAGCAGATTTCCGCATGTCTCGATTTTGCCCGTGATTTATCAGAATTTGAAGCTATAGCTGTATGAGTTTGCGGTTTTTCGCAGACCAATGCATCTCAAATTTCATCATTGACAATACCTCAAAGGATTCGTCTACATACCAGGCTTTTTTCTGGATTTGCTATAATCAATAAAACTGAATGAATTATATTCTCAAATTGACAGCTGTTTTAAAACCATAGGTGAGAGTATTTGAAAATAATAGACTTAATAATAATTCCGGAAATACTTGATAAGCTTATATGGAAACACAATGTCACCGAAACAGAAGTCAGACAAGTTTTCCTCAATGAACCAAGATACAGGTTTATTGAAAAGGGCAGGTATAGGGGTGAACATCTATATCTCGCTCTTGGAACTACAGATTCAGGGCGGTATTTAACCGTATATTTTTTATATAAGAAGAACAGTAGTGTCCGGTAAAAATTAATTAAGATATGGTCTGTCACACTCGATTGTTGGATAATAGTGGTGACCAAACCCTATACCAGCAAGGAGGAACAGACCATGAACAAAGTATACACGATATTCTCGGAGTTGTTGAAGCTTTGTCCGAGATACCATTTTGACAAAGCGGTGGAGCAGTACCATGGAGACCGATACGTGAAGACCTTTACGACATGGCAGCAATTTATGGCGATACTATATTCACAGATCACACAGAAAGATAGCCTTCGGGATATTGTGACAGGGTTATCAGCACATGCCACCCGGTGGTATCATTTGGGTCTTACCGGAATATACAAGAGCACGCTGTCCGATGCCAATGCCAAGAGGGACTATCGGATTTTTGAAGGACTGTTCTATCACCTCTTGACTCGTTGTAAGAACTTGACACCGAAACATAAGTTTCGCTTTAAGAATCCTCTGTATACAATCGATGCCTCAACCATAGATCTGTGTCTATCGGTTTTCCCTTGGGCAAAGTTCAGGACAACCAAAGGTGCAATTAAGCTGCACTGTCTCTATGACCATTCTGGAGCCCTGCCGACATTTCTGACCATTACCGACGGCAAGAAGCATGATGTACGGGCGGTCAAAGATAATCCCTTTCCCCTGTTACCGGACAGCATCATTTCGGTTGATAAGGCATACATCGACTATAAGTGGCTGAATTCATTGGATGAGCAAGGGGTCTGGTTTGTCACCAGGGCAAAGTCGAACATCGATTATGCGGTTGTCGGACAGCATCTGGTCTCCAGTAAAAGGGTCTTAAGCGATGAGCGTATTTCCCTCCAAGGAGTACTGACGAGATCCAAATATTCAAAAGAACTCAGGCTTATCAGATATTACGATGAAGAGAGGCAGAAGACACTGACTTTCCTTACAAATAATTTCAAGCTCGCGGCAATGACGATTGCTCAGATATATAAGTCCCGCTGGCAGATCGAGTTGTTTTTTAAATGGATCAAACAAAACCTGAAAATCAAATCTTTTCTCGGTACCAGCAAGAACGCTGTGATGACTCAAATCTGGGTTGCAATGTGCTATTACCTGCTTCTGACCTACATCAAGTACCAGACAAAATACAGCTTCTCGTTGCTGCAACTTAGTCGCGTTATTCGGGAAATGCTCTTTGAAAGAAAGGCCCTCATTGATATTCTTACCCTGAGGCCCGACAGACTAAAAATGAGATTGGAGGAACCCCTCCAGGGTGTTCTATTTTAACCGGACAGTAATATAAGAAGAATAAAGAAGCATTCATTGTAACTGCAAGAGATATGACGGAGAAAGAAAGGAAAAAATATGCAAAAAAGTAAGAAAAAAATAGAGCCTATTCCTGATGAATTTAAGACTATCATGGAAGCATCAGATTTCTGGGATAAGCATGATATCACCGATTACTGGGATGACACAAAAAAAGTAAAATTCAGGGCAAGCTTAAAAAAAGAGCCCAAATATGTTGCCCTTGAGGAAAGCATTGCCAAAAAGGCACTTGCTGTAGCAAAGGAAAAACGTGTTTCTATGGAAACATTGGTCAATCTATGGCTTAAAGAAAAACTTTCTGCTACAAGATAATCCTTTCGCACTCTGGTACTTTAAGGCTCCCGAGCTTCTGCACCTCCACACCTCAACAAAGAAATGCTCTGCTTCCCTCTTGAGATTGGTGCTTCATTAATCAGCTTTGCTTTGTGTTCTACCTCTTAATAACAGAAAGTGATATTGAATTGCTACCCGTCGAAATGCAATCTTAGTAACAACGTCCCCAAAGACCAAAGATTAATCACTACTATAAGCTTGCTCGGATGATAAGACTTATACGCAAATGGTATAAAGCTCATCTCCGGCAATTTAAAATAAAGTGGAAATGGAGAGGTCAAGGATTTACTGCTCTTGATGGTACATTGTTAATAAAATATTTGATGGTATTTTTGAACTAATGAAAAGAATATAGATGTGGAAAATATTTCTATCTTCCACATCTATAAGAATGGTCTTGTCTGAGTATTAAGGGAGATTTACGGGGATAGGTACCCCTCCCGGATCTTGTTTGTTGCAGGAAGGTTTATAGTTGTCATAGAGGTATTTTTCTATCCCGTTTCTGTCACTTTGTCGGGAAACCTTTGCATATTCGTATCCTGAAACGTAATCCTGAACATTATTTTTAATGCATGTGTTTTCCTCATTCTTTGAGAGATGATCAATTAAACGGGTTTTTAAATCGTCGGCTTGACCAACGTAGTAACAGCGCCATTTATCATTTTTAAGTTTTACCCAGAGAGAGATATACGCCTGAACTTTTAGGCACATATTCATTTACATTTTCGTCAGTGAGACGTTTAAACGTAGACCAAATTAATTGCATTTTATGCTCCTTTTCTGATTAAGTTTTTCTAAGCATTCTGAATGCTAATGTTCTATGAGCCGTATAAAGGGGAAGCATTAGCTTCCCCTTTCGTTAAGTCTTAACCCAGATAGCCCACGCCTTATAACCATAAGTGCGAGCGTACAAACGCTTGCCTTTTACGGTTATATAAGCTACGAAAATCAGCTTTTTGTTGACGGGTTTTTCCAAGGTATACCTCCTTTCTCGTGGTACACCTTGTTGACAAAGGATGTTAAGTGTGGTAGTTTAAGTTTATCAATTATTAACATCGTTGTTGCCCCTTGGTACCACAATGTATTGGGGCGAATAAACCTCAGAAGATTAGAGCTTCTGGGGTTTATTTTTTAAATTTTAGTTTCATGATCTTCAAGTTTGATATAAAATAATGTCCCTATTTTTTCATCCTTATAAGTTTTCGGAGTGTATCGTCCTGCATATCTCTTAACTTCATTTAAATTACCACCAAGAATTGAAATAAAAAATGATCTTGCAGAAATATAACCAGATTTATTTCCATGAGTAATTTTAAAAGTACCTCCTTTTTCACCTTTATCTTTTGTGAATATAAAACCTATTGTTCTTTTAAGTTTATCATAAAATAGCATTACATGAGAATAGTTTTTTATTTTTTCATTATTATAAAATCCTGAGTTAAGTCCAAAAGAACTATTCATTGTAATACTTATGCTATAATTACCTAATTTGCTTCCTGCATCTGTAAATTTCTCAAAAGTAAATTTCTCTTCCATTTTCTCCTCCTTCTAATGTTAATACATATTAGTATAAATGGTCTTTCTCAAAATGTCAAATGAGAAAACCGGAAGAAAAGTAGGTAAATATAAGACCTTGAAACATCCCAAGAGAGTATTATCCCCTTATAGGAAAAAACCATTCTTTCCCGTCGGCGCATTACAGACTCTTATAAGATAAACGTGCTAAGTGTGGTACTGGATAACGACCAGAATTATCGTACAATCATAATCAGACCAAAAGCACGATGGTAGATGGAATAGCTACGCCCGAAGCGGGAGCAGCCGCCTCCCTGGCGGGCGCTACCGTCTCGGGCTTTATGGGTTTATCATATAAGCCATATCTCAACGATTATTTTTAGGAAGGCAAATTGAAGAGGAAAAATAATGCTTATATTTCAGGTTTGTTATATGTACGGATATTTAACTCTTGATTGTTAGGTGGTTCGTGATGTGTTACTTTTTGTCCCTTTCCAATAATGAAGTATAGAACAGAACCGATAAGCGGTATAAAGGTTACTGTTAAAAACCATATCAATTTATTAGAACCAGCGAATTCGCTCCTGAGTATATCGATTAGTGCCACCAGCCAAAGAATAAAAAGCATGATTGCTATAGCAAACATGAATGCCATTTGATGTATCAACGTATCTATCAATGGATTAAATGATCTTGAATCAGGTTGGTTCATAGAATTTATGTGAGGGGGTAAGGGATGAGGTTTAGAGCCAGAGGCATTCGGTGAGACTGATTCGTTCTTGCTATTTAAAATGGATTTTCTTTCACGGATCGTATTATCTCGTTGTTGCATAGGTTCACGATATTCAAAGATAGGAGAACGATATTCAGATTTTGAGGGAGGAGAAGGTGATTGCTTCTCGGTAGTATAGATTTTATTGCCTTTTTCATCTGTATAGGAATAAATTGTGTCTTTTGCAAAACATGGAGTTGAAACCATAAGAAGAATGATTATGATTATTTTATGTAGCATTTCTTTTTATAAATACTCTAACCATCAATCTTAGATAAAATTATAGCAAATATCATTTCTATTTGTAAGAATAAATGCCCATATTAGAATAATTATGCTTATATTTAAATAAGTTATGGAAGCTAAATAAAATGCTTGATTACCACGACCATGACCATAAAGCATTATGGTCATTTAACGCAATCTTTTAGAAAGGAGGAGATAAAAAAACTGGAAGGAAGGATGGACACCTGGTTAAAAAACTTTACAAAAGAAGCTTGTAAGTCCTTGAAAAAGATGGTACCACCTGCAGAAATTGAATCCCGAACGCCTTCGGGATTTAGAAAATCAATTGCATCAAAGGTTGAAAGGTGGTACCCCCTGCAGGAATTGAACCTGCGGCACCAGGTTTAGGAAACCTGTGCTCTATCCTACTGAGCTAAGGGGGCACATGATAGCAACGTTTTATTATACCTTAAACTGTTACTAAAACGTGATATCAAAGAAGATGCTTAAATGGGGGAGGTGGTACTACCTGCAGGAATTGAATCCCGAAGGCTTTCGGGATTTAGGAAACCTGTGCTCTATCCGACTGAGCTAAGGGGGCACACGATAACAACGTTTTATTATACCTTAAACTGTTACTAAAACGTGATATCAAAGAAGATGCTTAAATGAGGGAGGTGGTACCCTCTGCAGGAATTGAATCCCGAAGGCTTTCGGGATTTAGGAAACCTGTGCTCTATCCGACTGAGCTAAGGGGGCACA
>JBAQLU010000232.1:0-4714 GCA_049302065.1 Thermodesulfovibrionales bacterium | reverse complement strand
TTGACGGTTTTACCGTCTCAGTGATACCCTTTCCCATGGTGGTGTCTCCTTTCTTTTGTTGATTTCGAGTTCAACTTAAAAGGATACACCGCCTTTTATCTATTTACACACTTTTTGATTGTACTCCAATAAATCATTTTATTTGTTTAGTTACGTATTGACTTGAGCTTCATTGATTGTTAATATGTGATCATTAATATTGAAGTTGTTTGACGGAGGAAATAATATGAGACTTCCACTGCAGATTACTGCACGCAATTTTGATCTTCCCGAAACTTTCAGGGAAGACATCCGCAAGAAGGCAGAGAACTTAGATAAATATTATGACCAAATCATGAGATGCAGGATCATGGTCGAAGTTCCCCACCGTCATCGCCATGAGGGAGCTCTGTACAATGTGCGGATTGACATGACGGTACCTGGTACAGAACTGGTAATAAAACGCGAGCCCCACAAAGATATCAATGTAGCGATAAGAGATGCCTTTGATGCAGCTCGGCGCCAGTTAGAGGACTTTGTCAGACGACAGCGAGGTGATGTAAAACACCACGAGGAAACACCTCATGCGCACATAAGTGCACTGTTTCCTGATAAGGGTTATGGCTTTCTGACCACGTCAGACGGTGCAGAGATCTACTTTCACGAGCACAGTGTAATAAACTATGATTTTAAACACCTGAAGGTCGGAATGGAAGTGCGTTTTGTAGAAGAACAGGGCGAAAAGGGACCACAGGCCAGTACTGTCACAGTAATAGAAGGCTAAGCCAAGTTTTAGACCTTCTTCATTACCTGCTTTAAAGAAATCAATGCACTTCTTGAACAAGATTTTTTTCTTGTATCTTCTTCATCATGAGGGCTGATTTTTTGTTTAGGCGATTCTGATTCTTTTATAATGAAATTTAACCGATTAAGATCTTCAAATCACTGCGTCTATTTGGATGTTTAAGTTTTCTCAGTGCTTTTACTTCTATTTGCCTTACTCTTTCACGGGTAATAGAAAGATGTCTCCCTATTTCTTCGAGGGTGTAGTCTTTTTCACATTCTATACCAAATCTCATTCTTATAACCTCCGCTTCCCTGGGAGTCAGAGTATTAAGAACCTTCAGTATATGTTCGGTGACATTATTTCTTTCTGTATTAGAGTATGGAGAGGGACTATTTTTGTCACTAATAAAATCCTCAAGTTTTGCATCCTCGTCTCCTACCGGAGTTTGAAGAGCTATCGGGTCTTGTATTGCCTTGAACACCTCTTCGATTTTTCCCGTTGACACTGCAAGTCTTTCGGCTATTTCTTCTTTGTTCGGTTCTCTTCCGAGCTGTTGTGTCAATTCTCTGGATGCTCTGGTAGCCTTGTTATAAAATTCAACTGCATGTACAGGAACTCTGATAGTTTTTGTCTGATCAATTAACGCCCTTGTTATTCCCTGTCTTATCCACCATGTTGCATAGGTGCTGAACTTGAAGCCCATTTCATATTTAAACTTATCCACAGCCTTCATAAGACCGATATTCCCTTCCTGAATGAGATCCAGCAAAGTTAATCCCCTTCCGATATAATTTTTAGCTATATTAATTACTAATCTCAGGTTACGAGTTATTAATTCATTCTTTGCTTCGCTAACAAGGGTTCTTGCCTTGGTTATCCTATCCCACTTGGCTTTCAATTCGTCAATCTTGATCCCCACCTCTGATTCAACTCGCTTATACTCATTCTGAACTTCTTTTGCAATGGTATTTAGTTGAATAGGATTGATATTCTGTTTCTTTTTTTCATGTATTAGTTTTTTTAAATCTTTTAAAGTCCCATATCTTGCAATCTTTCTCTCTGCTAGTTCTATTTTTATCATGAGATTGTCGAGTACTTTCAAGCTCATTTTAAGAGCTTCATCTGTTTTATCTTCCTCTGAATTTTTCAAGTCCTCTTCGTCTTTTCCATCTAAACTCGCTTCGATTTTCTTGTATAAAGGCAGAGCTGTAACTATCCCCTTAATAATCTCTTTTCCTTCTTCCAAGCTCTTCGCAAGCTCTATTTCTTCATTCCTTTTAAGTATTGAAATATTTCCCATCGAATGGAAATATGCTTGAACAATGTCCTCTGTTTCTTCATACTCCTCCTCCTCTTCTTCCTCTGAAACTAAGACTTCTTCCTCGGTAGTTTCAGGCTCCTGATTATCTATAACTTCAACTCCCATATCATGTAAACGGTCCATGAGTTCTTCTAACTCATCCGGGGAGAAATATTCTGAGGGAACAGCATCATTTATCTCATCATAAGTGAGCTTCCCTCGCCTCTTGCCTATGTCTATAATGTCTTCAAAAACGTCTTTTTCTTTCATGGTACTCCTTAAAATAAGGTTATTCGTGTTACCTGTATAACACGAAGGTCTTTACAGCTTAATATGTGGTAGTAGTCCCTTTTGATTTTGACAACAGGAGGTAATTAGATAGGGTTAAAACATGTAATTGTTCAGCTGATTAAATGACCTATTCACTTTTATATTATAACAAATTTGTAGATTTTGTGTTGAATTAGAGTACTAATTATCCATGTCTGAAGACAATTTAAGCGGACGTGCGACGCATCAATGCCCATTAACCACTGTTGGAGGTAGGGCAGCAAAAGGCTACTTTACTCCATTCTGCTTGGTAATGTCCTCCTTGATAATCCGCAACGACGAATTTTCCATTAACCGTAAAGGACATCCATCTGCTATGACTTCTTACTCAACTAACCTCAAATAATGATTAACTTAACTATTGAAGATTTCACTTTAATAATCATCGAATTATTTTTTCTGGTTATTATTGTTATTGTTCATGAAAAAGCTTAAATATTATTGATTTCGAGAAAAAATAATAGATAAAAACTAATTACCATAATGAAATCGGCTAAGGCATTGTTTTTATCGATCTAATCACCTATTGAAATATATTATTAAGAGAGTATACTTATATTTAAGAAAAGGGATTGCGATACTCAGGACGGGATAAAACCTGAGGATCATGAGCAGTAAAGGGAGCGGGAGTCGGATGCGGTGATCAGCCTCCGGTAGTAGAGGAGGAAAGAAGCATCTGCCGAAGCACCTTAGAAAGCTCAGGTTCCCGGAACTGAGATCGCAAGGTATTCTGGAGCCATATAAGGGTATCTGGCCATCCTTTAAAGATATCTACTCAATCGTGAAGAAGAAGAAATAGTATATTTCCACAATATCTTTATAAAGAGGGTAATAAAGTGAAATTGCATGACGAAGTAGCAAAAATAGCACATGAAGTATATGAGAAAAGTGGGAAAGTAGAAGGCCGTGATCTATACAACTGGCTTGAAGCAGAGAGGATTGTAATGGCACGATATGGAAAACAAGAAAAGATCGAGACAGAATCATCTGCTTCCCTAAAAAAGAAAAAATCCTCATCGCCTATAAAAACATCAAAAATTGGAACAAAAGCAAAAAAGACTGAAGAATAATTATATAAAGAATAGATTTCATGAAATATCCTTCCCAAGAGGGTCAATCTTAAAATAACAGAGGTATATTATGGCAAAGAAAGAGAAGAAAGAATTGGTAAAAGTTGCACCAACAAAAGCTTTATCACCTTTTCAGGAGATGGGAAAACGGTTTGAAGAGATGGAAAAACGGTTTGAAGATTTTTCCAGAAGGCCATTTTCATTGCTGCCATCTTGGTGGCCACGGTTAAGGCTGCCTGAAATAGAAGAAGTACCTCCATCTATGGATATCTTTACAGAAGGCGATGATGTAGTAGTAAAGGCAGAATTGCCCGGAATGAAAAAAGAAGATATTGATGTTAGTCTGACTAAAGATACCATATCCATTTCTGGAGAGAAGAAAAAAGAGGAAAAGGTTGAAAAAAAGGATTATTACAGTCTTGAGCGTTCCTATGGTTCTTTCAAACGTTCATTCAGTCTGCCTGCAGAGGTCCAGACGGAAAAGGCATCTGCAAAATTTAAAGATGGGGTACTGGAGATAAGAATACCAAAGACTGAAGAAGCTAAGAAAAAAGAGAAAAAAGTTATGATCGAATAATATAGAGGAATGGAGGGGATATGGCTCATTATGTAATTCTCAGCAAATTAACCGATGAAGGGAGAAAGACCCTCAAGCAGAAACCTTCGAGGATATTTGAGGTTAACAAGGAATTGGAGGCTATGGGGGTAAAGGTCAAAGAGCAGTTTGTTGTGTTAGGTCCATATGATTTTGTGAATATCGTTGAGGCACCGGACAATCTGACTATTATGAAGGCATCTGCAGAAATCGGATCAAGAGGTTCTGTACAGATCCTTACACTACCTGCAATCCCAATAGAGGAACTTATAAAGAAAATGAAATAACAAGACACTCCGGTCTTCCACTGCTCTCAGTGTATTGCTGTTTTTTCCCCTGTACTATGTTTATAATGACCCGGAAAAACTTTTGCCTGTGCTATCAGGATAAAGTCGGGGACTAGTTTGAAAAAGGAATCGCATTTCAACAATTCTGACTTGCCGATTATCGAAGGCAAGATGTATCATCTGGGCTTAAAACCAGAAGAGCTTGCGAACCATATCCTCATTGTCGGAGACCCTGAAGGGTTCCTTGTATTGCACAGGAATACTTCAACACGATAGAAACTGATAAATCTCATAGAGGGCTAAGGACAATAACAGGGATTGTTCGGGATACAGGCCAGAGGGTTTCGGTTGTAACATCAGGAATGG
>JBAQLU010000231.1:0-8452 GCA_049302065.1 Thermodesulfovibrionales bacterium | reverse complement strand
TATTCTCCTTCAGCAAAGTCTCATTCGAAAGTATCTCTTCAGTGGGACCATCAGCAGCCACTTTACCTTCCCTGATAATAATGCACCTTTTGCATACATCCTGTATGAGGTCGAGGTCGTGTGATGCAATGATCTTTGTGTGTTTAAATCCCTTCAGGAGATTGATCAGTTGTCTTCTCGATTTTGGATCCAGATTGGACGCAGGCTCATCCATTACTAAAATGTCCGGATCCATTGCCATGACAGTTGCAATAGCAACCGCTCTCTTCTGACCTTCAGAGAGTCTGTGCGGAGGTCTGTTCCTGAGGTGAAAACATCCTACCATATCAAGCGCACTCTTCACCCTTTCTTCAACTTTTTCCTCGCTTAATCCCAGGTTGATCGGACCAAAAGCTACATCTTCATATACAGTAGGCATGAATAACTGGTCATCTGTCCTCTGAAAGATAAAACCGACTTTTTTCCGTATCTCCTGCTTCGTCTTCCTGCCGAGGGTCACTTCGCCTATAGCAATTTCACCCCGGGTCGGGACGAGTTGTCCGCTCAGGTTCAAAAGGAGAGTAGTTTTCCCCATGCCGTTTGCGCCTGTTATCCCCACTGATTCGCCATGAATTATCCTGAAGGTAATTCCTTTCAGGGCTTCAGTCCCGTCGGGATACTGGAAATGGACGTCATTCAGTTCAACGATATGATGGCTCATTTCGATATCCGGCTCAGGCTGTTACCAATAAAATTTACCACAGGAAAATTTCTGAATATATAAAACATTGCGATCGATATGATTGCAAATAGGATATCATAATATCTCAGACGGTGTCTTTTGAGAACTCTTATCTCACCCCTGAATCCCCTTGATAACATCGCCTGATAGATTCTCTCCGCCCTCTCTACACTCCTTACAAGGAGAACGGAAATGAGCCTTATAAAGGTCTTGATCTCCTTTCCCCTGTTTCCGAACGATCGTGCCTCTCTTGCTCTTATCATCCGCAAAGCCACATCAAGGAGCACAAAGAGATACCTGTAGAGGAAGAGAAGCTGTATTACAAATATCTTAGGCAATTTAAGCCGCTCAAGCGCCTCACATATTCCGGGGAACGATGTAACGGCAATCAGAAGGAGCGCTGTGCTCACGGTCAGGATGAACTTGACGATAATCGAAAGGAACGATATCCATCCACCGGTTACAGGAACTCCGAAAGGTTTCATAATGACAGAGGTGTCAATCAGTGGATTGAATATTCCGATGAATATGGCAAACGGTGAGATAAAAAGGATTTTTTTCGCAACAGCACCGAAAGGGATTTCCCCTGCTGTTAACAGGAATACCGGATAGATAAAAAACGGCATAAGTGCTGAAAGTTCATACTTTGGCATTGAAACAACAAACAGGATAAAGACAAATGACACAAGAATTTTTACTCTTGGATCAAGCCTGTGGACGAACGTTTTCTTGTACGAGAGTGTGTCGAGGTACCCTAAATTGAAATACTCTGTATCAAAGGTCACGTCTTTGCTCGATATTTTCTCATTATCTTTATTCCTATCCCCAGAATGAAAATGAACCCCAGTACCATGGCGCCACCGACTATCCCCGATAGAGACGTGCCCGGGTTTACCGCAGGCCAGGCTGGATTACCCTCATGCTCCTCCTTTGACGGCAAAGAATAATCGGGAAGCACAGCGGTTTTCTCCTGAAGTTTTGATAAGCTCTCTTTAAGCGGATTTGCCCTTTCAGGGACTTCGGGCTTGCCGTAAATCTTTTCTATTGACCATTCAAGACCATCAGGGTGCGTTGATGCAAACCATGAAAGCGCCCCTCCGGTAACTACTGCAAGAACCGCCATTACCACGAGAAGCTTTTTAAAGGACCCGCCGGCAGAAAGGGATTTCACGCCTTCGAGATCATCGACGATATCAGGCCTCAGTGTTCTTACATAAATAACAATACCTGCGGTTGCAAATCCCTCGATCAGACCAACAGCAAGATGTATTGGTTGCATGAGCAAAAGAAATGTACTGAGAGGTAACTCCGTTATCCCGGACATCTTGGTTTCAAGAACAACCGAGAGGGCGCCGAGCTGAAGTCCGATCACCACACTCAGGACTGTTGCAAATGTTATTAACTTCGGTGCATTATTCTTCCTGACAATAGCTCTGTAGATCAGCGGATATCCGATAAAACAGGGGTAAATACCCAAGTTCCAGATATTTGCTCCAAGGGCAAGCAATCCTCCATCGGCAAAGAAAAGCGCCTGCACCATAAGGACAGAAGCTATGACAAGAAATGCTGCATACGGCCCGAGGAGAATAGCAAGAAGCATCCCACCGCCGATATGTCCGCTTGAACCTGTCATAGGTATGGTGAAATTTATCATCTGCCCTGCAAAGATAAAGGCACCGAGGACTCCCATGAGAGGAATCATCTTCTCATCCATTTTCACCTTTAATTTCTTTGCACAGTATATGATTGTTCCCAGTGAGCCAGCCCACATGGCTCCACCTACTGCCGGTGATAATAAAGCGTCTGCCATATGCATGTTAGCCTCCTAAAAATCGACGATGATCCCGGCAAGGACTGTATAATCCGCTTCTGCCTTGTTCAGTCCGGTCTTCAAGCCGAGATCAATGCTGAGATTTTCATTTATTTTGTAAATCATGCCGCCAAGCAGGAAGAGAGGATGTATGTTCGATTCCCTGTCCGGATTTGTTTCGCCGCCGATATTGGCAACAAGCGCAAGAGGCTCTGATACCCTATACTCTGCGGCCAAAGAATAATGCCAGATATCCCTAAACTCTTTTCTGTTCTTGATATAACCAAGGTCAAGGTAGAGGGTTACCGGATCGATCTCTTTTGATGTAAGGAGGTGCAGAGTATACGCTGCTTTCCCGTCACCAAGTCCTTTATCCTCTTCTCCCGTGGGAAGAATAATTCCGGGCTTTATTGCAAAGCTGAGACCGTCTTTCTCGTAAAACCTCCATTTCACTTCAAGGGACATATCGGAAAGACCATCCTCCCTGAGCATTTCCGAACCTTCATCAATCCTTGTAAAGATATAGGGGACGGATACGACAAGATCAATATTGTCCCTTACCCCTGCTGAAAGAGTTGCAGCAATCTGTGTCTCTGAATCACCGTTGTCATTGGCATATTCGGCATTTATTTCGATGTTGAATTTGCCTGTGCCGGTTGTTCCCGGATCATCAGAAATCAGCGGATGCGCGGCATAAACGCTGCCGGTAAGGAGAACGCTTAAGACTAAGAAAAAAACAACCCTCCGGATACCTTTAACTTTTAAATCTTTGAACCTTAAACTTTGAACTTTCATAAAATTTCCTTCCCCGCAGCCAATAAAAAAAGCCGCGAAAGCATTCTGACCTGCTGGTCATCTTTTCAGCCTTCGTGGCTTGTTCCTGACTTAAAGTTATCAAAAACCTTCAACTTATGTCAAGGTTTTTGTTTCAATCGTGCTTACTTTCTAAGTTCTCCGCCTGTCTTCGCAATGATATATTCAACAATTGAAGCGTGAAGCTCTTCCACCTCTTCGTCTTTGAGCGTTCTGTCCTTTGCCCTGTATATGATATTGAAAGCAAGGCTCTTCCTGCCTTCAGGGATATTGCCTCCTTTAAAGAAATCAAATACGGAAATATCCTTGATAAGTTCCGACGGATAGGCCCTTATAAGCTCTGTGATCCTGGAAGAAGGAATCGTTCCATCAAGCACAACAGCAATATCACGCTCTATGGAAGGGTATTTAGGAATCGAACTATATTGCATTGAAGCAGGTATAGATGTTAAAAGAAGATCAAGGTTCAGCTCGAACATGACAATCTCCGGCTTCTGTTTCTTCAGGTCAAGCGTTTCAACTATTTCAGGACCAAGGACTCCGATATATCCTATGCGTGCATTTGAGATATACAGATCAGAAGCCTGACCCAAATGGAAGAACGGCTCTGAAGATGGAGAGAATGAAAACCCGCTTATTTTTAACTCTTCCAACAGAGATTCCAGGGCGCCTTTTGTGATAAAAAAACCGCTGGCGTCTTCTTTCCAGAGTGAAGGAGATTTGTCCCTGTAGAATGCTCCTCCAACTCTTAACTCCTCCAATGGAAGACTTTCACCTCTGTCTGCAAAAACCTTTGCTATTTCAAAGATTCTGATATCTCTAATCCCCTGATCGAGGTTATATTTAAGGTTTCCAATCAAAGCCGGCGCTAAGGTCGTCCTCAGCAGGCATTGGTCCTGACCGAGCGGATTGTTAATCGAAACTGTTTTTCGTCTTGTATCTGAACCCGGGATTGCGATCATGTCGAGACTTGTCATACCCATAAAACTATAATTGATCACTTCTGTAAAACCTGCTTTTCTCATGACTTCACGGGTTTTGCTGATATTCATTGCTCTGCTGTTTAAACGTCCTGAAGAGAGTGGGCTTTTGGGGATGGTTGTAGGAATATTATCGAAACCATAAATTCTGGCTATCTCTTCAGCCACATCACAGTCTCTCCTGATATCACGCCTGTGCGCAGGAGGATATACAAAAAAAACATCTCCGCTCTCCTCAGCAGGTATATTAAGACTCTGCAGGATTTCGAGCATCTCTGAGTGAGAGAGAGCTAATCCCAGGAGTTTGTTTATTCTTTCAAATCTTGCTTCAACAGGTTGTGGCACATATTTCACCGGATAAACGTCTATGATTTCATGGATAGTTCCACCGGCAATTTCCTGTATCATGAGCGCAGCCCTGTCCAGTGCCTTTTCAAGAAACTCTATATCAGTGCCTCTTTCAAATCTGTACGAAGACTCACTCGTAAGCCCCAGCTTCTTTGATGTCTTTCTGATCGAGAATGGCTCAAAATATGCACTCTCAAGAAAGATGTTCTTCGTCCTGTCAGTCACCTCTGTTTCCGAACCGCCCATAACACCTGCAACCGCTACCGGTCTTATGCTGTCCAGGATAAGGAGGGCATCTTCCTGCAGAGAACGTTCAACCCCGTCGAGTGTCACGATTTTATTATTGGCGCCTGCTGTGTTTACAACTATCTTATTGCCCTTAATTGTATCAGCATCGAATGCATGCAGGGGATGTCCGAATTCCAAAAGCACATAATTAGTGATGTCGACAACATTGTTTATCGAACGGATGCCGCATTTTTCGAGACGGGTTTTAATCCATTCCGGAGAATCAGCTATCCTGACATCCTTTATAACCCTGCCGGCATATCTGTTGCAGAGTTCAGGTTTCACTATTTCAACAGAAAAATCCGGAACAGGTCGTCCTCCACTGATCTCACAGGCCGGTATTTTCAGAGGAATTCTGTAGGCAGCGGATAATTCTCTTGCTATGCCTATCATACTCAGGCAGTCAGGTCTGTTCGGTGTGACATTCACTTCAAAAACAATATCATCCTGAACAGACTCTGCTCCCTCAACTTCAAGACCTATCATCGTAAGCCTGTCAGCCGTTTCATCAGGTAAAGCTGTTATATCAAGGAGCTCTTTTATCCATTTATAAGATATACGCATGGTGTCTATTATAGCTCTGCGAAACAATGATTGACAAGCGAGGAATAGATATTTTGAGAAAAATACAGATCAGAAGAACACTGTAAGGCGATCAAAGGACAGATTCCTGAGATCTCCATCACTCAGAAAATTGAATACGCTCTTTGCCCCTTTCAAAGAAATACCGAGGTCTTTAAATACATCGTTCATATTTAAACCCACTCTCCTTCTTTCCATTTCTTCTTGTATTTTTCAAGCATGATAAAAGCAAGCCATAGTTTTTCCATACTATCAAATTTTTCGAAGTATGATGCATTTTCACCCATTAAAACATTACTGAATGATATGGCTAAATCCCAGGGCGTTGCATAATTTTCAATTACCATTTCTTGCAGTTGTTCTTGTCTTGGAAGCCAGACAGCCTTTATTGTTTTTAAGTAAGGTAACTGCTTCTCAAGATCGCTTGAACTAGTTTGACATGGGGAAGTTATGCCTAATGACATCGAGACATAAAAGTCTCCAAACTCAGGTTGCCACTGCTCTTGTATCTCTTTTATACTTTCACACATCCTGATATAGTCAGACGATTTATCCATAAAACCTCCTGATTGTTAAATATTTAATGTAACGTTTCTTCAGGGGTCACTCTTCCTGTCATCCCTGTCATTTTTTAGTGGATTCCTTCACTTTTTCCCCAGCTTCCTCAATTTTATCACCTGCTTTCTCAGCCGACTCTTTTATCTTTTCCCCGGCTTTTTCTACAGTCTCGTCTATTTTCTTTCCTGCACGCTCGGCAGGCCCTTCTTTTTTACAGGCGGCAAAAGAAACGATAATCATACAGCTAAAAAAACCTAAAATAATATTCTTTAACATTGACATACCTTAACTCCTTGGCGGCTGTAGGCCGCATTACCGACATTTTTCTTATCAAATGGTACAGGCTGAATTTTGAACAGCGGCCTGTACTGCCTATGTGCAATTTTCTCTATCAATCCTTCTCAAACTTTTTTTAGGTCTCACAATACTCCTTATCGTAGTAAATGTTGAGATGTCCCGTAAGCATTCTCTGACGGCTATCATCTGCCGGTACTTGCAGAGGGTCATAGGGACCCTTAAGAGGGGAATCACCAGAACGGCGGAGCTGTTTTTCAGGCCTTCTATATATCAGTTCTGTCTCTTCCCCTTTGTCCGTAACAGCCACGATAATAGCCTTCCTATGGTCAATTCACGAACCCACTGTTGTTTTCATAGATTTCTCCTTTAGATGTGGTTGATATGAAAGTCCAGGTGGTAACCGCCCAGGGCTTCGATGAACATTGTCAGTGTCGGATATTCGGTCATCGGTGTGTCCTTAAACAAAGGAATATGGATCTTCCGCGAAAGCTGATCTTCCGATAATCCCGCAACAAGGTCGGCTATCTGGCTGTATTCCTTCTCAAACAATGCAAGAAGTTCCTTCAGGCTCATGGCCGATCGTTTCTCTGTGAAAAAGGGATTCTCTGCTTCAATGTCCAGACGGGGGATATCCCGCTCAAGGATGAGTTTCAGGACCGGCAATAGTCTCTGATTTAACTTCGGCGCCTCCCCCACCACACCCGGCAAAGCACAGGGGCCAGATAATCATGATATACGTTGCGCATATCTTAAGCAATTTCATGGTTCTTTCCCCCCTTCTGTCTTGTATCACTTATTCTTGCCCTTTTCTTACCTCAGGCAAAGATCCTTTGGTAGCCACGGTTATTTCTCCGGTGTTGTCTTTAATCTTATGGAATTCAGCAATAGTGAATACCCTGCGGCATAGACCGCAGGGTATTCACGCGAAAATTTTCTTTACTAAAATCTCACGCCGAGGCCGAGGCCGTAAATAAAGCGTCCGTCGTCAAAGGAATCCCTGAAAGGGAACTGGTACTGGACCAGCGCACGAACGAAGGTGGTTTCATTAATAAAGATTTTCGCCCCTGCTTCAGGCCCGCCTGCCCATGAGTCCGTAATATCATCGCCGTAGATATACCCAAAGCTTGCCCCGATCAATGGCTGTATGCGGCCCAAATTGAAATGGTAGTCGGCAGCGAGTTCCGTTGAACCACTCCAAAAGTTGTCCCCGGGGGTGTCAACGAAATCAATTCTCTGCCGGAGTTCTCCTTCAAGATTATCCGTGAAGAAATACCCGAGACCAGCTGATATTGAAAAAACCGTGTTGTCGACATTATTATCGCTTGAGCCGGATCCAGAAATACTGAATTCACGGTCTCCTTTATGGAAGCCCCATTTCGGCTGTTGAGCGAATACAAAAGTCGGCAATAGAAGTAACGCGACAGCAACGATACACACTTTAGCAATAACAGACACTTTTTTGTTCACCATAATTAATACCCTCCTTCACTGACTTGATTTTCATTTTGATCCATCACGTATCGCTAAGCGAAATTTTTTGTTCTTCCTCTCTGCTCAGCAATCACCCAATCACCCTCGGACCCAACGCTGAGAATTCCCTTTTTAAAAAGGCAATAAGGAACAGCCAACGAGAGGTCGGAATAACCTATTGCACCTCCTTTCTGAGATATTTTGCTCTTCTTGTTTGGCTGCAAATAATCTTTTCCGCATTGAAAAAAGTATATCCCATGTTCGCATATTGTCAAATACTTAATTCTTAGATTCGCAACATAATTCACATACCGCTCACCAGCCCCAACAGCCAGAGAACCAAGAGAATCACAAAGATCGTCCAAAGCATAGCAACCTCCTTTTGTTATATGAGGCCTTGCCTCACGTGCATACATCGAACCCGACAGTATATCCTTCCCCATCTCATCCCGGTACATTACATCTCTCTTCAGGACATTTTCTATGAGATCCATTCCTGCCGTGTGTGACACAGTGTTGAACCGCAATTCGGGTTGCTCGCTCAGGAGATCCATCAGCGCGAGAAGCCGCCGCTGATTGTCTTTA
>JBAQLU010000230.1:0-6093 GCA_049302065.1 Thermodesulfovibrionales bacterium | reverse complement strand
AGGGTTAGGGTGGGGGTGTTTGATGAAAATGTTTTCAACACCCTCCCCTTAATCCCCTCCCCTCAAGGGAGGGGAGATTTAAGATACCTCGTCCCGTAAGCCTTCGGGACTGCGGGGTAGTTCATTAAATGCGAAATTACAAAAACATATCTCAAAAAAAATATCCCCGGGAATTTATGTAATTCCCGGGGATATTTTTTTCAGTAATAAGACTGACTATTTCTTGCCCATCTTTGACGGAAGATCATGTACGTCTACATGACATGCCAGACAGTCAGGGAATTTCTTGAGCACAACTTCACCATGAGGTTTGCCGTGGCATTCCTCGCATTTCGGAACGTATCTGTGCTTTGTATGGCATGAAGCGCATGAAACCTGGCCGTGTTTGCTGGCAGACTTTGTCAGTTTGTTATAGACAGCGCTGTGACATCCGCCACAAACATCATTCCCTGTTGTTTTCGGATAGGCGATATTCAGGGGCGAATGAACAGGATGACATGCCAGACAGTCTTTTACTGTCTGATTTGCTGTGTGCGGCTTATGGCATTCCATACATGAAGGGATATAACCGTGCTTGTCGTGGTGACAGCTTGCGCACTGTACCTGTGTGTGCTTGCTCAGATTCTGCTGAAGCGCCTGAGCTACTTTGCCATGGCAGTCATTACACATCTTTGCAAGTTCAGCGCCTGTGGCAATCTGTTTTTTGGGAGCATGTGGTTGATTATGGCAGTCTAAACAGTTGGTTACCTTTTCCCCATGGAAAAGGCCGTGGCAGGTCTTACACTTCGGCATGATTTCGTTCCAGTTCTGTTTTACCGGATTAAATGCATGAAATTTGGTATGACATTTCGTGCACTCAAGCTGATGTTTCCCCCCTTCGGTCTTAATCTGGTTATATACACTTGAATGACAGCGGCCGCATTCAGCAGGGGTTAAAGGGGTTACCTCTGCTGAATAGAGTGAACTCGTCGGCGCTGGCGCTGCTTTTGGAGTTGCAGCCGGCTGTTGTGCATATGCGAACGCCGCAACAAAGGCTAACAGGATTAACAGACATCCGGTCAGTAAAACTAATTTTCTCTTGCATCTCATTATTTTTTAGCCTCCTTTCCTAAACTGTGTGCACTTATGTGACACATGTTACATTTCGGAAAACGCTCCAGCATCCCTGAAGGATGGGGCGAACCATGACAGGTTTCACATGCAGGGACATTTCCATGTTTTTCCTTATGACAGTAAACACATGCCAATGCAGAATGCTTTGTCCCTGTACTGGTCAGTGTATTGAATAGATTTGCATGACATGCAGCACAGTTTTTGGATGACATGTCAGCTCCATAGGTTATGGTCAGCGGCTGATGTGCAGGATGACAGCTCATGCAGTCTTTATCAACCATCTCTGCTGAATGGGGCTGGTGGCATTTCAGACAGGGCGGGACATCCCTGTGCGCCTTGTGGCATGTGGTGCAGAATAATTTTGTGTGGCGGGTGGGATAGTTTTTCAGCTCCTGTCCCTGTTTATCATGGCAGGACAGGCATGGCGCTGTAAGGTTTGCAGATAGTTTCATATCCAGGGGGGCATGGGGGTCTGTATGACAGGTATTGCAACCACCGATCTCGTAATGCGGCTTCCCTCCGTGGCATTCGCTGCAGAGAGGGATGATCTTTTCCTTGCTTACCATAGGCGGATGTCCCTTATGGCACTGCATGCAGGTGACGGCTGTCTTGTGTTTTGCTCCCTTGCTTTCAACCATTCCCTGCACTGCCGAGTGGCATTTAATGCAGTCGGTTGTGGATAGTTCGGCTGCAAAACATTCTTTCTGCATGAAGTGGTTTGGTATGAAGATTGACAGCAAAAGTCCTGAACAGACAAGAAGGAACAGAGGCCAAAAAGCAGCACTCCTTTTTTTATTCAACAGCTCCATTGATCTCATTTTTTACCCCCTTATAATTAACTGATTATCTTAATCCCTTACAAGTTTCTCCAAAGTTTTTATATGTCATTGACCCGAAAATACCTTTAAAGTTGTCATTCCGGCAGGTTCCCTGCTTACTACCTGCATGGACAGGCTCCAGCCGGAATCCAGAAGAAAAAAATGGATTCCTGCTTTTACAGGAATGACAAAACAAATCGAAACAATAATATAAATGTATTTTATCAGCATACACTTATATCATCTTTTTGTTTTTTCTGTCAAGGGAAAAATGAATAAAGAAGATTTAGTTGCCATGTGTATTGAGGTAATCCAGTCTTTCCGTGGCGATGCTGTTTCCAGGATCTATTTCCTTTGCCTTCAGATAGTACATCCTTGCATTCGTATAATCTTTTTTCCCCAAAAAGGCCTCTCCCAGGGTTATATAGAAATTTACGTTTTTCCTGAGATTAACGGCCTTTAGCGCAGCCTCTGTTATAACTTCATTCCATGCCCATTCCTTTGGCATACTGAATTTTTGCAGGATCTCCATATTTTCAGGGCTTTCCCTGAGAAATATCAGAGAGGTATTGCCAAGGTATATCAGATGCCATTCCGGATCATTCAGAAGGGCAGGGATCAAAGGGGCAAGTTTTCCGGAAAATTCATTGATAGAGAAGGTAACAATAAAATTAACCTTATAGGCGACCAGCAATGCTTTCCATTCAGGAACGCCATAAAACGAAATTGGGGATGCAGCCGTGATCATGTCAGCCTGAAAAAAGACTTCTTCGATAAGACCTCTTCCGTCTGTAAAAACTTTATAATCCGGATAAAGCTCCCAGATCATGTAACCTCCCCATACATCGGGATTAAACATATTCCCCTGTAGCTTGTTTTCTTTCAAAAACTGTACAGCGCCAACAGGATACCGTTCTGCTCTCACTCCGTTCCTGAAAAGATTTTTGGTATTCAGCTGATAAATGAGAAAAACTGATATAAGGACGGACAATGCTATATTTATAGAATTTATAGACGGAGATTTCAGTAACGACGATGGTGTTTTTATTTTATGGATTATGCTCATGAATGTTGATCTGTCTGTCAGTTGTTCATATGTCTTAAGGCTGTATCTTACAATGAGAAGAGATGCAACTGGCGCAAAGAAAGGGATAAACCTTGATGCCGACAAGCTCATGTATGTGAAGACCGAAAAAATCAGAATGTCTGTAATATCTGATTTTTTTATATTGATTAAAAACAATAAGGGACAAAGAAACAGGAGTATAAAGTAAGTGATAAGCTCCTGGGCATAGAATCCGTATTTGACAATATCTATGGGCGACTGTGCTTCTATGATCATGCTCATATATCTGCCTTTTTCGACTTCCAGTAACACTGGAACTACATTATATCCATTCGGATTAAGAAGAGTGATGAAGACTGAGATTATGCCTGCAAGAATCAATAACTTGAGCGATTTCAGAGGGAGAGGCCGGCCAAATTTCCTGAAAGCATATTTGCAGGCCTCAGAGAAAATGTATATTGAAAGTATAATAACACCTAAAATGAAACCCCCGTGCATGTTCGCCCAGAGCAGCATGAGGAAAGGTATTGGGAACAGATATTTGAGATTTGAGATTTGAGATTTTCTGAATCCTTCCAACAGGTAAATCAATAAAAAATTGAAAAGGAAGGAAAAAAGCTGGGGCCGTTCTCCGGTGAAATTAACAAGTATTATTACAGCAGGGATAATGAACACGATGGAGAGATAAAATCCCATACCTTCTCTCCTTGCAGCTTTGTATAACACAAAGACAAGAAGCGTGAGAATCGCTGCTCTCAAGTAGATGATGCCCTGGAAACTGAAAGCTTTATAAATCAGGAAAAAGATGAGCTGCGAAAGCCAGTATGAACTGAGGATAAATTTGATTCTCTTGGATTCAGGATGAATAGGGTCTTTTGGAAGTGATGAGTAAGAAAAGGGATCGGTTTCAGGCAATGACCCTGTCTGATAAATATATTCTCCGGTCTTCAGGTGCCACCAGAAATCAGGATCCCAGACTTTCATATTGAACATAGCGAAGATGAAGAAAAAGACAAGGGCGAGGAGGATAGCCTTAGCTATATTTAAGGGGTTCAAGGATTCAAGGCTTCGAGGTTTCAAAGTTATTCCTTATAATTTTTTAGCATCTGTTTTTTTCTGGTATCCTCAGTCTCTTGAACCCCGGATGCCTATAGTTTGATATTTTCACTTGAATCCTTGGCCACTAACCCCTCGAATCCTGTTTCTTTTCAATTTCCTTCATCACCAGTTCTATTATTGCCGGAATTTTTTCTTCCATAGCGGGAGAAAGTTCCATGCCTTCGCTGATGTCTCCGGGCTTGATGCCGATGAAGATGACTTCTTCAGGACTCTTGCTGAAAAGCCCGGCAGTCTTCAGAACATAGGTGAAATCAATCTCATGAGCCGAGCGCAATATGTCTTTATTGTCTTCAAGATCCCTGTCAGTGAAGCGGTAGAGAGTTCCCGGTACGCCTTCTGTATTGACAGCGTCAATAACAATAACCTTTTTCCTCCCTTCAATGTGGTAGAGGAGGTCAATGCCCATGGTCCCTCCGTCCATAACCTCTATATCAGGGGGGAGGTTCATGTCCATCATTTTCTGGACTACATGGACCCCGACACCTTCGTCTTTCAGGATCAGATTGCCTATTCCTAAGATTAAAATACTTTTCTTATCTTCCATATTTGAATTATTGACTCCTGCATAAAAATGTCCTTTATCGTCATTCCGCACTTGATGCGGAATCCAGAACCTTTTGAAAAGACTGGATTCCGGCTTAAGGACTGCCGGAATGACAGAGAGCAAACGTTAGTTTATAGACAGACACTATATGCCACACATCAAGGTCTTCAAAATTTTTTATCCTACTCATTATCACAGTCTCAATGTATCTCTACGAGTCTCAATGTATTATCTCATTATCACAGTCTCAATGTATCTCTACGAGTCTCTTTTAGTGATTTCCTTCATCACCACCTCAATTATCTCCGGCATTTTTTTCTCCAGCGTTGGAGAAAGTCCGATATTCAGTTTCAGGTCTTTTTCTCCCATATCCTCCGGCTCAACGCCGATAAAGACAATTTCATCCGGAGTAGTTTTCATCAGGTAAGTTGTTTTGAATGCATCTTCGAATTCCGACTCCTGAGTCGTACGGGGAAAGCCCTTTCTTTTTTCATCATACTCTTTTTCACTGAAACGGTAGATACTGCCAGGAGGCCCGCCTCCCTGCATTGCATTAATGACAATGACTTTTTTCCTGCCCTCAATAATATACATGAAGACAGTGGCCATCATCCCGCCGTCAAGCGCCTCAACATCAGGAGGCAATCCCATGGTCTTCAGCTTTTCCACAACATGGATGCCGACGCCTTCGTCCTTAAAGAGAAGATTGCCAATGCCGAGGATCAAAATCTTTTTTTTATCTTCCACCACGATGTATTTTACCTCTTTTGTGTTTTAGTTTAAGAAAACTCTTCAAATCAAGAATAACATTCTTTCCGGATTCTCGCCTCGGCGAGTCGCTGAGGTGACCTGCTGGAGTTTACACTCATGAAAATGGGTGCAGGAATGACAAAATAAGTAATAAAATGTCGTCATTCCCGCAGTCCTTTGAGCGGGAATCCAGACTTTCCCCTGGATTCCTGTTTCCACAGGAATGACAAAATAAGTAATAAATGTCGTCATTCCCGCAGTCCTTTAAGCGGGAATCCATTTTTTCCCCTGGATTCCTGCTGGAGTTTACACTCATGTAAATGGGTGCAGGAATGACAAAATAAGTAAAAAAATGTCGTCATTCCCGCAGTCCTTTGAGCGGGAATCCAGAAGTAAATAAAGAACTGGATTCCGTGTCAAGCACGGAATGACAAGGATACTATAGGACAGAACAAAAACATAGGACATTATTTACATGTATCAATAATTGCTAATTGTAACTTTTTAATCAAAAGAATTCCTCGAAGCTCAGCTTCGGGGTCACGGTTCTCCTTATTCTGTCATTCCCGCTTGTCGGGAATCCTTCCGAAGCATACTTTATATACGACAATACAGTAAAGCAAAGAAAGATTCCGGACAAGCCGGAATGACATCTTTGATACCTCGTCCCGAAAGCTTTCGGG
>JBAQLU010000229.1:0-13535 GCA_049302065.1 Thermodesulfovibrionales bacterium | reverse complement strand
CCCCTCAAGGGAGGGGAGATTTAAGATACCTCGTCCCGAAAGCTTTCGGGGCTGCGGGGTAGTTCATTCTCAGGGAGAGTCAGGAGAAAAACCAGCAGGCAGAGGGTGACCTGAAGAAGGCAAAGGAGCATCTGGAGGTGAGGGTTGAAGAAAGGACGAGGGAATCCTGTGGAAGTCTTTGAGAGTAAGGAATGAGAAGTTTAGCCTGAAAGACGGCTTATTTCAGACAGTCTCCACGCCAGATGCAGTTCATTTGGTCACATTCACCCGCTATTGGAGTACCGAAACAGTCAAAGTTGCCTTCAGCAAGCTGGATAGATCTGATAATATTTTCTTTCTTCATATTGCCGACTGTTATCCCTTGTGATTTTGCCATATCTTTAATCTCTTTAAGGTTCATGGGATTACCTCCTTATGTTCATATTTTATATATATACCACACTATTGCACTATTTTCAAGGATATATCAACTGATGGCGCTGAATGGGTAAGCGCTCCGATTGAGATAAAATCAACACCTGTTTCAGCAATATCTCTGACATTTTCAAGATTGACACTGCCTGAGGCCTCAAGCAGGACCCTGCTTTTTGATATCTTTACTGCCTCTCTCATATCAGGGATCGTCATATTATCCAGCATTACAACATCTGCCCCGGCTTCGATGGCTTCATTAAGTTCATCGAGATTCCCTACCTCCACTTCAATTTTTATGAGATGATGACTGCTTTTTGCACGTTGAACAGCTTCTCTTATATTCCCCACAGCTTTTATGTGATTATCCTTTATCAGGATGCCATCAAACAGTCCGAATCTGTGGTTATAGCCGCCGCCTGTTCTTACCGCATATTTTTCCATAAACCTCTGACAGGGAGTTGTCTTTCTTGTATCGACTATTTTCACATTGAGACCTTTAATCTTTTCTGTGAACATGTTTGTGAGGGTCGCTATGCCGGAGAGTCTTTGAAGAATATTGAGACTTAACCTCTCTCCACTAAGTATAACACGGGTGTTGCCGTAAACCTCGGCAATGACATCTGCCTTGTTCACTTTATCTCCATCATTGAAAAAGATTATGAAGCCAATTGAAGGGTTAAGTATCCGGAAAACCTCTTTTGCAAAAGGCAGTCCGGCCAGGACAAAATTTCCCTTGGATAAATACTCTGCCTTTGATTCATGCTCCCCGGGTATCACGAGGGAGGTTGTAATATCTCCCGGGCCTATATCTTCTTCAAGTGCGCGATGGATCAGATTGATGACACTTGAAGGGATATCCATATTATTTCCTTTTAAGCAATAAGGAAGTAAAACCCAGAATTCCTCCCATAACAGCACCTAATGCAAGGGCTGAACGCCAGTCAAGAAGTGTTGTAATGTTTCCTTCGATCTTATTCGAAAGTACAAGGAATGCCGAAGTATTCTCTGATGTGATCTCTCTTGCTGCCATAAGGCCGACAGCTGATCTGTTCGCTGTTATCTGTTCCCTTGAGATGGTCAGGGGAGAGAAAGAAAAGTTTACTGATATATTATCAGCAGCGGATACGGCGCTGATGCTCTGATTCAGGTTTATATCATTTCCCTTAAGGATACCGGCGGCGCCCTGTGTAACCTCGATTCTGTCACCGTCTATGCTGAGCGCTCCCACCTGCTGGAGTTCAATATGCCCTCCTTCAACAGAACTTATAGTGCTCTGTTTAATATTAATAAATTCGCCCTCAATGAATTCGATATCTTCCTTTTCGAGTTCTCTCGCTTTCTTATGCATCATTCACCTCCGCTTCTTTTAACATTTTAATGCTTTCCATGATCCTCTTTTTCATATGGATCAGTTCTTCATACTTCGCTTTTTCTTTTTCAATAATCTCCTTTGGCGCTTTCTGGAGGAAATCGTCATTAAATAGTTTCTTGTTCAGAGAAGCTATACTCAATTTAACCTTTCCCATATCTTTCATAAGTCTATCGAGTTCTGCAGCAATATTCAAGAGCCCTTTTAGCGGAACAAAGATCTCCATCGAACCTTTTACTGAGGTTGCAGAACCTTCAGGTTTCTCAATATCCATGCCTGTCTTTAGCTCATCGGCCCTTGCAAGGGCTTTGATATAGTGCAGATTGTCCTTCAATATCTTTTCTGACTTCCGGGAATAGGTTTTTATTGCTGCATTCACTTTAAGGGACGGAGAGATATTCAGTTCGCCTCTAACGGTCCTTATCCCCATGACTGCATCTAAAATAACTGACATATCTTCTTCTGCCTCAGGTTCCCTCGGCAATGATGCCGGATACTCAGAGTTCATGATGCTATCTTCTATGTCAGGTTTTGAGTATATGGTCTCTAAAGACGCTTTGATTTTCTGCCATATTTCCTCTGTTACATAGGGCATAAATGGATGCAAGAGCCTGAGGGATATATCGAGAGTATAAATGAGGCACCACTTTGCCCCGACTGCCGATTTCGTATCCTGGAATTCGATTTTTGCCATTTCGATATACCAGTCACAGAATTCATGCCATATAAACTGGTATATACTGCTTGCCGCATCGTTGAACCTGTATTCTTCGAGCGCTTTATTCATGTCTTCAACAGTCGCTGAAAGCCTGCTCAATATCCACCTTGTCGGAAGTGATAATGTACGATCATCCTCTGGCGAGGCCCCTTCGGCGTTCATCATAATGAAACGTGCTGCGTTCCAGAGCTTATTCACAAAATGCCTGTAGCCTTCAACCCTGTCCTCAGAGAATTTAACGTCTCTGCCCTGTGCAGCAAATGCAGCGAGGGTAAACCTGAAGGCATCAGTGCCATATCTGTCTATCATTATCAGGGGATCAACAACATTCCCTTTAGACTTTGACATCTTCTGCCCTCTCATATCCCTGACAAGGGCGTGAATGTATACATCTCTGAAGGGAACGTCTCCCATAAATTTGAGACCCATCATGATCATCCTCGCTACCCAGAAGAAGATTATGTCAAAGCCGGTAACAAGAACGCTTGTGGGATAAAACGTCTTCAGATCATCGGTATTATCAGGCCACCCGAGGGTAGAAAAGGGCCATAGTGAAGATGAGAACCATGTATCAAGAACATCCTCATCCTGCACTAATTCTCCTGAACTGCAATAAGGACAGGCGTGCGGTTCAACCCTTGAGACTATTATCCCGTTTTGGGCCTTGCATTTATCGCTCTGCATTTTCTGGCAGTACCAGACAGGTATCCTGTGCCCCCACCATATCTGGCGGGATATGCACCAGTCTTTGATATCCTCCATCCAGGCAAAATAGGTATTTTCCCATGTCTTCGGTATGATCCTTATCCTCTCCTCTTTTACTGCCTTAATGGCGTCTTTGGCCATGGACTGCACATTCACATACCACTGCGGTGTTGACAGCGGTTCAGTAATCGTCTTGCACCGGTAACAGTGTCCAATTGCATATTTATGCGGCTCTTCTTTTTCAATAAAGTTCATTCCCTTTAAATCCCTGAGAACGAGCTTTCTGCATTCATATCTCTCGAGACCGGCATATTTTTCTCCTGCATCAGCCGTCATACGGCCGTCATCTCCGATCACTGTTATAAATGGCAATGGTGTTTTCTGTCTTTTTGCCATTGATTCATCGTTGAAATCATGTGCAGGTGTCACTTTTACAGCGCCTGTTCCAAAGGCCTGATCAACTGCAGTATCGGAGATTACAGGGATCTGTCTTTGCGTAAGAGGAAGATCTACAAACTTTCCGATGAATTTCTTATATCTGTCATCTTCAGGGTTTACTGCCACAGCAGTATCACCGAGCATTGTCTCCGGCCTTGTTGTTGCAACAGTTATGTATCTGCCACTTCCATCGGAAAGCGGATATTTAATGTATGTCAGTTTTCCTTCCAGTTCTTCGTGCTCGACCTCGAGGTCTGAAAGTGCTGTGTGACAGCGGGGACACCAGTTTATTAGCCTGTTATCCCTGTATATTAAGCCCTGCTCATAAAGCCTTACAAACACCTCTCTTACCGCCTTTGAAAGTGCTTCATCAAGGGTAAACCGCTCTCTTGACCAGTCACATGAAGCGCCAAGCTTTTTCAGCTGGTGAATGATTGTTCCCCCTGATTCGGCCTTCCATTTCCAGACACGCTCTATAAAAGCATTGCGGCCAAGTTTATGCCTGTCCAGTCCTTCAGATGCAAGCTGCCTTTCAACTACATTTTGTGTTGCGATGCCTGCGTGGTCAGTGCCCGGCAGCCACAGAACTTTATATCCTGACATGCGCTTCCAGCGGGCAAGGATATCCTGTATAACGGTATTCAGTGCATGGCCCATGTGCAGGGAGCCTGTAACGTTTGGAGGTGGTATTACCAGGGAATAAGCAGAACCTTTGTGGCTAAGGGACGGAGGGAAATACCCCTTGGAGACCCAGAATTGATACCACTTTTCTTCTACGCCTTGCGGATTAAAGCCCTTGTCTAAAATTCTGACCTTATCCTCTCTATTTCTTTAGAAATCATAGTCTCTGCAAGGTCAGGTACTGTTTCCCAGATCACTTTCTCAACCTCTTTTGTAAGAGATTCGAGTGAACCTTTCAACATCTCTTTCAGCATCCGTTCGACAAGGTCGGGTGTGACTTCCCATAGGATCTTCTCAACAGAATCCTTTATCAAAGGGGTTAATGCAGCGAGAACTGTTTCTTTCATATCCAGTGATGAGACTAATGAAGACATTCTTTCCTGTACTGTTTTCTCAAATATTGCCTTCATCTCATTTTTTGAAGGCAGCTCCGTCTCCGGCATTGCCGGCCTGATATCTGCGACTCTTGCTTTCTCAGCAAATGAAGGTGCAGGTTCTTCGAATATTGCAGCTTCAGCTTCCTCTGCAATCTCTATTAATTCTTCGGTGCCTGCCGCGATTCCTTCTTCAGCTGGTAAGCCGGCAAATTCTTTGCTTTCAGTGATCTCTTCCATTGCCCAGAGGTCCTCTTCAGCAGGCATTTCCTCTATACCAATGGCTTCTGCTTCCAAGATACCTTCATCCGACTCTGCTTCAGCTACTGCTGATATGGTCAGGGCAGCATTTATCTTGCTTATCAAATCCTGTGACTCAAACGGTTTTATAATAAAGTCGTCTGCCTTCACGTGTTTTGCGAGCTCTTCATCAAGCGGCTCAAAGGCTCCTGTAAGCAAGATGACAGGAATGTTACTCGTGGAAGGATCCTGCTTTATCTTTTCACAAAGCTGGTACCCGTTCATTTTTGGCATTTCTATATCTGCAAGAATTATGTCAGGCCTGTAAGACGGAATAAGCGCTAAGGCCTCTTCCCCGTTGTTTGCAGACTTGATTTCAAATTCTTCCTCTGCGAGGATAAGTTCTATGACCTTTTGTATGGTAATACTATCATCTGCAAGAAGGAGCTTGTGTGCCACGATTCACCTCTTGATATATTATTTGAAAATTTTATTGCTAAGTGCCGAAAAAGTCAAGGGATTTCATTGAGGCTTCTGTCATAGAGTTCTTTTTTGCTTAACCCGTATTGCTCTGCAATCTTTTTTACAGCCTCTTTTCTCCCGAGACCCTTTCTCAGGAGAGAATGTATTTCCATAAGGACATCGGCGGTTGAAACCTTATCTTTTCCCGTCTTTCCCTCAATAATAAGTATATACTCTCCTGCAATTTTTGTCTTTTCGAGACTGCTGAGTATCTCTGAAATATGCCCCCGTAATACTTCTTCGTGTATTTTCGTGATTTCTTTTACGAGCGCTGCTCTACGGCCTGAAAATATAGTCTCCATATCAAGAAGCGTCTCAATAATCCTGTGCGGCGCTTCATAAAAAATCAGGGTCTTTGTCTCAAGACTCAATTCGGTGAGCATCTTTTGACGCTGGATTTTCTTCGCAGGAAGGAATCCTATGAATGCAAACTGATCAGTCAGAAGCCCTGACATGGATAATGCAGCGATACATGCCGACGGTCCGGGGATTGAGACTACAGCGACATTCTCTTCGATAGCCATTTTTATGAGAATTGCACCGGGGTCTGATATCCCGGGTGTCCCGGCATCTGAGATAAGGGCAACTGACTGACCTGATAGAAGTCTCCGTATAATCTCTTCAGCTTTTGTTCTCTCTTTTTCTTTCCAGTGGCTGATCATAGGCTTTGAAATACCATAATGGCTGAGTAATTTCAAAGAATGACGGGTATCTTCTGCTGCAATCACGTCCACTTCTTTGAGAACTCGCAATGCCCTCAGGGTAATATCTTCGAGGTTGCCTATAGGGGTTGAGACGATATAGAGGATTCCCTTCATTCTATGCTCAGCAATTTCCTCAGGCGTTTGTCTGCCTTTACAATTTCGTCGGCATCATCGCCTGAAAGATCCCACGTATACTTGCCTTCTGTGGAACGTTTGAGTTTTATCCTGACAGGTTTCCTGGGTTTAACCTGCTGAATCTCCGGCTGTTTTTTAATCTGTGTCGTCTTCGTATCCTTCGTTTCGACAGCAAGAGCAGGTACCAGAAGAAATGTAATAGAGATTAGCAAGATTAGAAATGGTAAAAATATGTTTTTTTTCATATTATGTTTCAGTACCCCCTGTATTTATTTGTTATCGGGAAACGCCTGTCTCTCCCAAATGCCCGTGGAGTTATTTTTATCCCCGGAGGCGCCTGTCTCCTTTTATACTCGCTTCTGTCTATCATCCCTATAATGTTCTGTACACATTCAGGTTCACATCCGAGAGATAATATCTCGTCAAAACTTTTATCATCCTCAATATACGCCTTGAGTACCGGATCAAGCACCTGATAGGGTGGAAGTGTGTCTGTATCTTTCTGATCGGGCTTGAGTTCTGCTGATGGTTCTTTATAGAAGATCCTTTCAGGTATTACAGGAGAGCCATCCTTATCATTTTTCCATTTGCAGAGGTCATAGACCATTGTTTTTGGTACATCTTTTATTACTGCAAAACCTCCTGCCATATCACCATATAATGTTGCATATCCAACGCTCATCTCGGATTTATTTCCTGTTGTCAGAACAAGCCGGCCGAATTTATTTGAATATGCCATAAGCAGGTTGCCTCTTATCCTTGCCTGCAGGTTTTCCTCTGTTGTATTTACCGGCAGCCCCTTAAAAATATCCTTTAACTGATCAAGATAGCTCCTGAAAATATTTGTGATGGGGATTTCTATCAATTTTATCCCGATATTTCCGGCAAGGGCATATGCATCTTCCCTGCTTTCTGCCGAAGTATATGGAGACGGCATGAAGAGACCTGTTACATTTTCTTTTCCGAGCGAATCTACTGCAATAGATGCAACAAGGGCGGAATCTATGCCGCCGCTGAGGCCGATAACAACCCCTTTGAAACCATTCTTGTGAACATAATCAGATGTGCCGAGGGCAAGCGCCTTATAGATTTCCTCTATTGGGTCGAAAACTTTATAAGTTGCGGGATGTGAAGGTATCATCTTTTTGCGGGATATCTTCCCGACAGGGATGATGATTTTTTCTGCTGCTCCATTCCCGAGTCTGATCACTTCCTGTCTTCTCCGGGGATTGCGTAGTCGGCTCATCAATACACCCTCAAGATCAAGGTCAACTATGATGAGGTCTTCCTCAAACTGTTTACCCCTTGAGATTATCTCTCCGTTTTGATCGAGTATCAGACTGTGGCCGTCAAAAACAAGTTCATCCTGTCCTCCAATCATATTGAGATAAGCCACAAAAACTAAATTATCAGAAGCCCTTGTTGAGAGCATATCCTCTCTGAATTTCCCTTTACCAATATGATAGGGGGATGCATTGATATTTATGATCACCTCAGCGCCTGCGAGTGCCTGAACCCTTGCAGGGCCTTCAGGATACCAGATGTCTTCGCATATATTGATGCCAATCCAGGTATTCCCGATCTTGTATATCGGACGTCTGGCGCCGGACCGGAAATAACGGTATTCATCGAATACCCCGTAGTTGGGGAGGTACATTTTATGGTAGGTGTCAATGATTTTTTTGTTGTAAATTACTGCAGCAGCATTGTAGATATCGTCTTTTCTGTCAACAAATCCGACTATTGCGGTTATATCCCCTACATTTTTCCGGACCTTTTCCAGGGCATTGAGGTTATCGTCTATGAACTGTGTTTCGAGAAGGAGGTCTTCAGGGGGATACCCGGTTATCGCGAGTTCAGGAAAAGCAACCAGATCAGAACCGGCTGTCTTTGCTTTTTTGATGTAGTCAATGATCTTTGAAGAATTACCCTCAAGGTCTCCGACAGTAGGGTTAATCTGTGCAAGGGCAATCCTCAGAGTCCTCATTTTTGCCTCCTCTGCCAACGAATCTTCATCATGATTCTCAATTGATACGAATTTGTGGTTATTATAGCATTAGAGAAAGAATTCAACAAAAAGGCCATTGCCTTCTTGCAGAGAAAAGAGCAAGAATAATTCATAATGTTATCAGGATTGAGCATTCTGCTTTTTATAGTTCTCTGCATCATGCCGATGCAAGTTATACATGCTGAAATCAGAACTATCCAGACAAAAGATTTTACAGTTTCTTATGAAGAAAGATTAGCAAATGTTGCTGCAGAAGTTGCACAAGTATACCCTGTCGTCAGTCAAGAGCTTGTCGAAACCCTGAAGTGGAAAACAGACTTCAGGCCAAAGATAATTCTTGCAGGTGACAGGGACGCCTTCAGAAAAATAGTTGGAATGGATATTATCACCGCCTTTGCCTTACCTGACAGGGACCTCATCGTTATTGATACCTCAAGGGTTTATACAAAACCTTTCACCCTTAGATCTACGCTTAAGCATGAATTATGTCATCTCCTTTTACACCACAATATAGACAGCAGACTTTTACCCAGGTGGATTGATGAAGGGGTCTGCCAGTGGGCAAGCGGGGGAGTTGCAGAGCTTATGGCAGATGACGGAGGCAGAATTCTTACAAAGGCTGCTGTATCTGACAGATTGATAAGCATCAGGGAGCTTGCAAGGTTTCCGATGGATGAGCCTTCTCTGATCCTTGCGTACGAGGAAAGCAAAAATATTGTTGAATATATCGTCAGAGATTTCGGCAAAATTGAGCTTATGCAGATACTTGAAAACCTGAAAGAAGGCGATACAATTAACGAATCTGTTCAGAAAAGCCTTGGACTTCCTCTTTCAGAGCTTGAATCAAAATGGCATTCAAGTCTTAAAGGGAAATATACCTGGTTTGCCTATTTAAGCGCTAACCTGTATACGATAATCTTTGCCCTTGCTGCCTTAATTACAGTTTACGGTTTTATAAGGTTGATACAAAAGAAGAGGGCATATAAAGATGATGATGATGAGGAAGAGGAGGAAAAAATAAAAAGTTGAGTTTGTTAAAATACTTACTAAGACGGCTGTAAGTAAGGATACATGATTGTCATTGCCCGACTTGATCGGGCAATCCAGAGAAAGGAACTGGATTCACCGGTCGAGCCGGAGAATGACAAACAGACGAAGCTATGTCGCCATACTAACGACCGCATTAGTATGTAAGAGTTCAGGAATGGATATGCACGCTATGAAAGATGAAGAGAAGACGAAAAAGCAGCTCATATATGAACTGACAGGGTTGCGCCAGCGGAATGTTGAACTGGAGGAAACCTTCAGGCAGTTCAGGAAGACTGCTGAAGATCTCGAAAAAGAATTTGAAAATATCAGCATGGAACTTGCTATAAGCCTTTCCGAGGTATTCGAGGCATTGAAGAAGATAGCTTCCGGAGATCCTGAAGTGAGAATATCCGAAGAATCAGAATTTGAAATAATTTCAAAATTAAAATATATGGTTAATTTGACGGCAAAAGACATAGGGGAAATGGTTGGCCAGTCTCATGAGTTCGCCATGGGACTTGCCGAGCATTTTGACGTATTGCACAAGGTGTCAAAGGGCGACCTGAATGTAAGGGTATCCGGAAAATCAGAAGTTGAACTGCTGGAATCTCTGAAAAATGTAACGAATGAGATGATCGAGAGTATAGACAGAGAGATCACTGAGCGTAAGCAGGCAGAGGAGAAGCTCCGGGAAGCTCTTGCCACGATCAAGACATTACACGGTATACTGCCCATATGTTCTTACTGCAAAAAGATCCGGGATGATAAGGGTTCCTGGAACCAGCTTGAAGCTTATATAAGTGAACACACCGATGCAAAATTCAGTCATGGCTTATGCTCAGAATGTGCAAAAAAAATGTATCCGGAATATTACAAAGAATAATGACCTGAGAGTTGATATCCTGAAGAGCCCTGTACAAATGGCGCAGATGACGAGATTTGTTAACCCCCAAAATGCATTTGGATAAAAAGACGGCAGGCACATATGCATCAAAACCTCTTGAACGCAGAATTTGAGTTTGTATAGTATCTAAACGCTAAGAATGAAAACGTGCATGTTATCCGGGTTATTAAAGCGCTCACAAAGGTGCTGCACAAGTGCTTTTGCTGCACATATGCCTACCGTCAATTGCGTTTTTTGGGTTAATTGTCTGAAAGTGATCAATCTGTAAATTTGGTGGCTTCTATATCTAATATTTTTGTCATAAATGATAAACTATATAAAAAATATGCTTAATATCCCGGGTAAAGAAAGATGACATATTTGATCCTGAAAATAATGATTAATGCCCTGTCCATTGCAGCGGCTGTGAAGTTCATTGACGGTATAGTATTTACAGGCGAATGGTGGAAGATGATTATTATCGGTGCGGTCTTCGGAATCGTGAATTCTCTTATAAAGCCGATTGTCACCATCTTCACATTTCCCCTGATTATTCTGACATTGGGTCTTTTTACTCTCATCGTAAATACCATAATGCTCATCATTACTGCAAAGCTTTCAATCCCTCTGGAACTCGGTCTCCGGATTTATGGTTTCTGGCCTGCATTTAAAGGCGCTTTGATCATCAGTCTGGTAAGTATAATGCTTTCATGGATTACAGGGCTTAAGAAAATAAAGTATTACAAGGAATAAGTATGAAACCGGAAAAGCAACCTGAAGGCCAAGATATTTGGAGGAGCTGATACATTATTCAATGCAAAAAATGGGGATACGGGGATAGGCGCACGTAATAGTATGCTTGCAGAAGACATGCTGAATGCAGAGGGCATCCCCATAATCAGTACAGATATCGGCGGAAATTGTGGCAGAAGGATAGAGTTTAATACCAAAACAGGGATTGTTAAGTTAAGACGATTTAAATCAAATCTAAAATTATAGAGAAATACAGGGCAGGGTATCCCTGCGTTGCTACCAATATGCTTATTAGTCTTTGCTCATTCCCCCCAGCAATTTCCAGATAGAACCCTCTTTCACCCACGTATGGGTTATCCGCGATGATTGTGTTTTCGTCACACCGGCGGTGTCACCGCAATTGATGTGAATGATGTATTGAGTCAGTGCGACCTCTCCTATCAACCGGATAGCAGCTCGTTCAATCTTGAAAGTGCATGAAGTTGGCTTCGGGACTAATTGCTTCATGAAACGAGCACTTTCTTCTCTGTCAATCGGTTGCGGTACAGCGCCCGGCCACCCAAGGAATTGACTATGCACAATCGCAAGTACCCCCTCGTAATTTGCCTTATAGAGGTTTGCGAAGTAAGCCTCTTCCAATGCCCAAATCTCTTCTTCCACCTTGTCCCTCCTGTTGTCCCTGTCTGCTGTAGCTGAATAAGCCTGCGAATAGGGGAAAAGAATAAATGCCAAAATAATTGTCCACAACAGTACCGTGTTTTTCATCGAAGGCTCCTCATCTTTCCCAGCTTTTTCGGACCATTATTGATTTCTCACTTTTTGCTTTTGCATTCTACTCCATAACGCAAAAGCTAACCGGCGCGGGGTTTCTTGCGTGTCCGGGTTGTACGCTTTGTTTTGCGCTTTTCCTCTTTTTTTTGTTTCTTATAGGAATTCAGAAATTCTCTTGGAGAATAAATTGTGATCCCGTGACATAGCTCGGCAGGGAAATGACCCTGATTTCCTGTGATAAGACATGCCGCCTGACTTGCCACGGCGATTGCAAGGAATATCTCATCGTCGGGATCGGGAAGTGAATTGACCAGGGGAGAAAATGCTACTGTCTGTCCCCGGTGTACAATGTAGTCTAAAAGTGCTGTTACCTTTTCATCTTCAAAGTGAAACTTTGGACGGCGTAGAACCTCATCATATTCGGCAAGAATACGTGCATCAAAAGAAAGGGTAATCTCGCCGGACGAAACCATAAGGACAATTTCACCGCAAGCTCCGAAGGGAGACAAAAGACCCGCAACAAGGACATTGGTGTCGAGCACTATATTCATCGTGTTCGCTTTTTACGAACAGCTTTTATTTCGGCGTTGATTTCCTCCATCGAAATCTTATCAGTTCCCTGCCGGGCAGATTTTCGCTGGAGAGAGACAACTGCCTCAACTGCACGCGCCTGACGGAACGCCGATAATGATTCCTCAAGGGTTGATTCGGTTATTGCAGCAAGTATAGCTACAGGTCGACCATTGCTGGTAACAACCATTTCCCTTTCCTCTGCAAGATCCTTCCAGACTTGTGCTGATTTGCTTCTTAAATCACGGACGCTCAAAAACTTCATAGTTTTATCCTCCAATTGTGTATTATATTATGTACACAACTGTTACCCAGTGTCAATTTATAATATAGGCATAACGTTCGAGCTCAGCGGCGCGGGCATCAACACTTGCCAAAATAACGCCAGGCTTATTCCGCGTCTGCTTGAGTGTTTCGTTATGTGCCTCATTTGTATACATCTCGTCTATGTCCAACTTTAACAACTATAATATGCAATTCCCTGTCGGAAACTGAATAGACTATTCTGTAAACTCCCTGACGAATTCTGTATCTGTTTTCTCCGGTAAGTTTTTCACATCCTTGGGGTCGGGGGGTGTTTGCCAGTCCCTGAATCTTTTGAATTATCCGGACGCGATCTTTTCGTGGAATGTTCTCAATTTCTTTTACAGCCGACGGCTTGATAAGGATATTATATTTTGCCAAGCCTCTTCAGGTCCTTGAGAACTTCCTCAAAAGACAGGTTAGGCTCATGAGCCCTTTCTGAAAATGCAGCGATGTCTTCTGCATCTTCCGCAAAGACGATTCGGATTGCATCATTGACGATATCAGAGACAGAGCTATCAGTCTCAGCGGCTTTTAGACGAAGAGCCTTATGGATCTGAGGGTCAAAATAAATTGTTGATTTTTTGGCTAATGTTTTCATGTTTTAAATATACCATCATAAAGGCAAAGCGTCAAGACGCTAAATTATTGATTAGTATTATTACCCATAACGCCTTGCATGACCTGCACGGACAAGCCCTATGCAAAAGCAAAGGCGGTTTAATCCGTGTCAGATCGATGCCGTTGTTATGTCAATTCTTTTATTATATGTCGTGCGAGGTTTTCATCTATTTCATAATTGATACACCCTGCGGTCTCTGCCGCAGGATCCGATGTACTTAACGTTATTGGAGTGAAAAGCCTGTAGAATAACTATGGGATGGTAGATCTTGAGCAGGAGATATGGCGATGGTATCA
>JBAQLU010000228.1:0-49544 GCA_049302065.1 Thermodesulfovibrionales bacterium | reverse complement strand
TCCATAGCATTTTCAGAAAATCACGCCACGGCAAAATACGAATATCCTCATGCATCCGAGGAGCGCGTTCGTTGCAGACGACAAACGCTCTTGCGGGACGATACTCCTGGATAAACGACTTGAGTGGACGCAGGCTTGTGTTATCGATCCGGCTTGTCCCTTTTACCTCGATACGGTTCAATTATCGTGCTGAGCAATGTATCGATAAGTATCTGGTAATACTCCTTTTTAGTTGAACTATTAAGGAGTATCATCCATTTTAGTAATGTAGATAATTTGGATTTCTCTATTAGAGAAATGAAGATTCTATATGTTATAGACAATCAGAACTGCAAGTGTTAAACCTTTACCAGTTCCTTCCCTGCCTCATACGCCTCTTTTAATGCCGAGGGATGCTTTAATATTTCACCTTTGGCATCAACTCCGGTATAGCCTAATGTCCTATGTTCCGGGACGCTGATAGTCCTGAAAAAAGCCTTTGCGGTTACTTCTGAACATTCTATGCCTATATCTTTTTTCATGCCGGCAACGAGCAGGAGCAGCCCCTTTCTTTTATGAGGGCCTTCAGGTATCTGTTTTTTAAGGAGATATTTCTCGCACCAGAATGCCTGACATCTGTCAATCATAGTCTTTGTTTGAGCGCTGAGGCTGAAGAAGAAGACGGGAGAGGCAAGGATGATCCTGTCAGCAGACCGTATTGCATCATAGATCTGGGACATATCATCATCATAGACACATGTGCCTGTTTCCTCACATCCTCCGCAGTTCTGGCATGGCATGATATTCATAAGGTTCAGATTGAAAACCTGTACAGTTATGCCTGAATCTTTGATTGCCCTGACAGTTTCTTTGAGAAGGAGTTCGGTATTCCCTCCCTTGCTCGGGCTTCCAAGAAAAGCGATAACTTTCATTCAGTCCCTGTCCTTTTTTACTTTTTTGAATTCTGTCCAATTCTTCATATTCTGAAGGTTTTCATTAAGATACCACCAGCCGTTTTTGAATGATGTATAATCAGGCGCACCGGACATGGCAGAGGAATAACGTATTGAATTGGCATAGAAGAGCCACTGCTTTGTCCACAACTGCTCAATCGATTCATCAAATGGATTCGTCTTGTCTTCAATCCCCTTTTCCCATACATCAGATATAAGTTTTGTTGCTGCAAGGGTCATCGCATTTACTTCCTTTAATGTATTCCCAAATTTTGTAAAATGACCATTTATCCAGTCTGTACTGTGACAGCTATTGCAGACCCTGCTCATAGTCTGCAATCTATTTTCCTGTTCAGATTGATCGATCAGATACTCTGATGCAGGCTCACCTGTAAATGTAACCGGTAATGGTAACCCGTCCCTGTTCCTGATAATAGTTGTATCCCCCGATTTTGGCTGGGGATGGCTGTAAATCAGTCCGAAAAGTCTTACCCACAGCCGTGAACCGAAGTTGTGGCTTCTTTCTGCAATTACAGTATTGTCAGGTGATACAAGCAGGCTGTTGTGGCAAGCGGCACAGGTCGGGGACTTAAAGTCTTCTCCTGCTTTCCATGGCACGTTCGTGAAATTCCAGCTATACCCTTTTGATAAATAGATATTCCCGTGTTTGCTTTCCTCATATACATTCCATGCAGGCACATCAGGTTCATGATGACATTGGCCGCAGGTGTAAGGTTTTCTTGCAACCTCAATCAAAAAGCCATGCCGTGGATGACATGCTGTACAGGCTCCTGTACTTCCATCGGGGTTAATCCTTCCCACCCCCTGATTCGGCCAATTAGTAAGATTGGGGATGTCGATGTTGCCTAATTTTGTGTCTATGCTTTTCATCCCGTTTGCTTGAACTATTGTCCCGTGACATCCAAGGCAGGTTTCATGCAGCGTCATTTCTGTCGGCGTATCTGAAATCACCTTTCTGTCTGTAACCTGCTTAACACCTGTAATTGTTTTTACAAGTGTATGGTAAACAGGATTTTCCATAAGGTTTTTATAAGCGTATGATTTTTTGCTCCCGGAAAATTGGTTGAATTCTGTAGGATGACAGGTCTTGCAGTCCTGGGGGGTAACAACCACGTTAATCATCTGCCCCATGTGCTGAAAGCTGTCTTTATGGTTATTGGTATTCAGGCTGTGAGATTCATAACAACCCACAGCAAATCCCTGCAAACCCTGGGGAATGTTTTCAGCAGACATCCTTTTCTCAATAGAAGATTTTTTCATGGCTTCTGAAGGGTTTGTATTTGCGTGTCTGCTCGTTAACCAATCTTTGACTATCCCGGGTGTATATATATTGTGACAACCGATGCAGGTTTGTGTCTGAGGACTCAATGAGACCTGATTCGCAATCTCTTCTTTAACTTCGGCAGAGGATATTCCATGAAATGAAAATGAAAAAAAGGCTGCTAAAATAAACGGGATATACTTAGATAGTTTCATGCATGGCTCCTAAAAAAAGATTCTATTTATTAGAAAAATATTTATTTACTCAACCTTCTTAAACATCTTTTTCAATGCACCGCAAACAGGGCATTTGTCAGGTGGCTCTCCCTCAACAGTGTTGCCGCAGATCTGACAGACATGATAATCAACGTCTTCATTATTTCCAAGCTGTTCAATGGCCTTTTGGTAAAGACCGGCATGGATCTTTTCTACTTCATTGGCAAAATTGAAACTCCTCAACGCACCTTTAACCCCCTCGGTCTCAGCATCGGCAATCATCTGTGGATACATGCTCTGGAACTCATGGGTTTCGCCACTGATTGCCTCCCCAAGATTTTCCTTTGTGCTCCTGATACCACCTAACTCTCTCAGGTGGTTTAATGCATGAACTGTTTCAGCATCTGCAGCGGCCCGAAAGAGTTTTGCAACCTGTTTGTACCCTTCTGCGTCAGCTTTTTTTGCAAAAGCGAGATATTTTCTATTCGCCTGTGATTCACCTGCAAAAGCCTCCTGAAGATTTTTATCTGTCTTTGACATATTCCCTCCTTAACTTATAAAAATATCTTTTCCGTATTATTTATTCAAATTGAGCATGATATGCCTTAACCTTTTTCGCAAACTCTCTGCCGAACTCATAGCATTTAATTTCATCCTCTGCAGATGGCCTGTAGAGCGACTGAATTCCCGGCTCCATTAATTCAAGTCCTATTTTCCTAAATTCCTCATACATATCTCTGACTGCACCACCCCCCCATCCATAACTGCCAAAGGCCCCAATAACCCGGTTCCTGGGCCTCAGACCCTTCAGGTAAACGAGAAAATCCGCAACAGTCGGGAACATTGAATTGTTCAGGGTAGGAGAACCGATAAGGCACCCCCGTGCCTTCCAGAATTCCTTTATTGCCGTACTGTTGGGAGTAGCCCTCAGCTTTATCACCTTTACATCAACACCCTCATCCCGGATCCCCTGCATGATGGGCACGGTCATCAGTTCCGTACTGTGCCACATGGTATCATAGATGATTGCAACTCTCAAATCAGCTTTGCCGTTTGCCATATCGAGATACATGTTGATGATCTTTGAAGGATCTTTCCTCCATATAATCCCGTGATCGGGAGCGATCATGTCGATTTCAAGTCCCAACCTCTGAATCTCAGCGATCTTGTTCTTAATCAATGTTCCGAACGGCATCAGGATATTAGCATAATAGTCCTTAATCGCATCATCGAGTTCGGATACCGAATGACAGGTGATAAACTCGTCATCAAACCGTGCAGAAGATGCAAAATGCTGGCCGAAGCCGTCCTGGCTGATAAGAAGCTTATCTTCTTTGATGTAGGTCATCATTGAATCCGGCCAGTGAAGCATCGGCGTTTCGAGAAAGAGCAGGGTTCTTTTACCGATATTCAGAGTATCTCCGGTCTTGACCACGTTTATATTCCACTTTGATATATCAAAGAACCTTGCCAATCCTTTCTTGCCTTTTTCGGTAATATAAATGGCAGCATCAGGCGTAAGTGCCATAATATCACCCAGACTTGTTACATGATCGTTTTCGATATGATTGATCACGATATTTTTTATCTTAGAAGGGTCGACAAGACTCTTAATATTATCAACAGTGGTTTTTGAAAAATCATGTTTGACAGTATCAAAAAGGGTGACCTCTTTGTCTATTGCAAGATAATTATTATAGGTTGTACCATTAGGTGTTATATAACCATGGAAATCACGTATCGCCCAGTCGATTGCGCCCACCCAGTAAATGCCGGGTTTTATCTCTATTGCCTTCATATCTTTAAACTCCTTTCAGCCTGAGACTTTTTCGTATCCTTATATAATTCTATACGATAATTATTCCTTATGCCACTTTTTCAAAAACGCCCTTTTCCACTCTAAATCCGCTTGGTATCTTTTCGACTGTTACGCTCATAATTCTTGTCAAGAAATTACTGAGTACTAATCTCACATCTGGGATCTGCAGCATCCAGTGAACCATAAACGGAAAATATGTGGGCAGGACATCCGCCGGAGCATATAGAATAATGTCTGCATGAAACTCTCGTGCATCTGTTTCCATCATGGTTTTTAAATCTATCGAGGATGGGGTTTTTCAAAATTGACTCCATACCATCCTGATATATATTGCCGAGACGAAAATCGTCGAACCCCAAAAAGAGGTTGCAGGGGAAGGCTGAGCCATCAGGAAGAAGTGCAATCTTAGTTATTCCTGCATTACATCTGATAGCTTTCCGCGGTCCATATTTATAGAACCCAGATGCTGCAACAAAACCGATATCCAGGATCCCGTTTAATTTCTGTTTTAATTCTGAATAGAATTCATAGAATTCAGGGAAAGAAAGACAGTCTGAATATTGATCTCTGCCGATAATGTCCTCATGTAACAGGTAATACCTTTTTACTCCGATATCTCTGAGATACAGAACAAGGTCATAAATTTCATTTTTGTTCTTCTGATTCAACGTGCTCTTTACAATAGGATTTTTCCCTGCAGCTATCGTTTTTTTAATGCAGGTTAGGGCTTTTGAAAAGTTATCCGACATAGTTAAAGTGTTATGTGTTTGAGAGAACCCGTGAATGGAAAAGCCTATGTTCATTAATGGAGTTTGTATTTCATCATATTGAGAAACGATATCAGGAAGGCTTCCATTCGTACTGATGTTAAGCGTGATATTCAAACCCGTCACATATTCAACAAAATCCTTCATCCAGGCAAGAAGCATAGGCTCACCGCCAAGAATGTCGATCTCACGAATTTCTCTTTTTACAAGCATGTCAATAAGTGCATATGCGTCTTTTTCGCTCATGTCTTTGTATGAAGCTGAACGTGATATCTTCTGGTTGAAGCAAAAACTGCAAGACTGATTACAGCGCAAGGTGGGATAAAGCTGTATAAAAGAAAGGCGGTTCATTTTTATAATTTTTATTATAAGTAATCTTGAAAATAATTAGAAATATGATATGATGAAAAAAGAAGAGTGAATTGAATATCTTCAGAGAAATAGTTAAACTGAATGTAACGCCTATATACTATAATTCGAGGAGGGACACATGAATGCTATTGAGATAGCCATCAACATGGAGAAAGACGCAATCAAGTTTTACTCTGAAGCTGCTGAGAAGACAAAACATCCCGCAGGGAAAAAAATGTTACTGTCTATAACAGAAGATGAAAAGAGACATATGCAGATGCTTTCTGAGATATTCAAAGAGGTTGATATAAAGATTAATGAAGTCAGTCCTATGAAGAACATGAAAACGATCTTTGAGTCAATGAAGGACTCCATGATGAAGAGGATAGAAGCAACGAATGATGAGCTTGAGGCATTTAAGGTCGCCATGCATATGGAAAAAGAGGGGATTGAATTTTATAAAAAGGCTGAAGCAGAGGCTAAAAAAGAAAAAGAGAAGGCCTTGTTTAACAGACTCATCAAGGAAGAACAAGAGCATTACAGTATCTTTGCTAACACCTATTCTTTCATGGCGGATACAGGGAACTGGTTTATGTGGGAAGAGCATAGCATTGTTGAAGGTTGAACCCTGTTGGCTTGAATATATTTTATTGTTACATATACGAAAGAGATGCCTAAATTCAAGACAGGGAAAGATGGGGAAATAGGAGGAAGTATTTTAATTTCTCAATCGAGGAACTCTGTAAGAAGTTACAGGGTACTCATTAAATTACATTCAATATAAGGAGGTGCGGTATGGCAAAGCCAGTAGTAAATGAAGATTTATGCGAAGGATGTGCTACATGTGAAGAGATGTGCCCGGAAGTTTTTAAGGTGGAAAATGAAAAAGCAATAGTTATAGGCCCTGACAAATGCAACACCTGCGACTGTCAGGAAGCCGCTGATACCTGTCCCACCCAGGCGATAACGTTAGAATAAGAGGATGTGTGAAAAAGAAAGGCTGGCAAAATACCAGCCTTTCTTTTTTCCTGCTTATACATATCTCTTCTAAACTACTTTAGATCCTAACAGGAGCTTTTGCATTTACAGGTCATTGAGACCCTCTTTGAAACCTTCTTGATTGTCATGACAGCTACCCCCCTTTCATAGAGGTATCCGGACTTCATGCCCGAATTGTTATTTAGAGTATATCATACATTTTGCATTTGTAAAAATCTTTCCCGCACGGATCACCAAGAAGAGTTGCCCTGTACCTGCATCCCCCCCTGCATGATTCAATATGATCACAGTCACATTGCAGTTCGGCGAGTCGTAAAGGTTTTATCTTCTGCCAGCATAATTGCAGTCCATCTGCAATTATGCCAACCGGTTCTTTGGAATAAAAGGTGCATTTTGAAACCCGGCCGTCAGCCGTTACTGCCATCAGATGCAAGCCACATGCGAAACCTGAATCGCCTGAATGCAGTCCTTTGCCATGCCCGTACCTGAGATATTTCCCTCCAACTTCAGGACTGATCTGGAATTCACCGTGTTCTTCTAACCTTCCCGTTATACACGGAACGTCAACTGTCCAGTCCTTTATCCCCATTTCTTTAAACAAACTCTCCATTTCATCAAAATCATTCAGATTTCCCGGATGAACCATTGTTGAAATAGAGACCTCAAACCCTGAATCAATTGCACGTTTCACAGCATCGAGTGCTGATTTAAAAGTCCCTTTTCCCCTCAAAGAATCATGTGCTTCTTCAAGTCCGTCTATGCTTATCTGCATCTCGTCTACATTAAGCCCTTTGAGTATTTTTTTGTTCAGCAGCAAGCCATTTGTAAAGAGGACTTTCCTTATGAAAAATTCCTGGAGCATAGCATTTATTTCTTCAAACCCGCGATGCATAAATGGCTCACCCCCTGTAATAAGGACCCGCAACCCTTGCATCTCCTCAAATTCCTTCAGAATATCCTTTATCTGCCTTGGTGAAAGCTCTGAGCCCCCCTTATCGTAAATGTAACAATGTTTGCATTTGAGATTGCATTTGTCCGTGATCTGCAGTTCAAGATACCGCAGCGACGGCTCCGGAGACTTTATCAAAGCGGGGCGACGCAATATAATCCTGTCTTTGAACAGAATCCCTTCATTCAGGCAATAATCAATAAATTCTGCATCTTGTGAACTGCATCCCGGGCCGGATGAGCATTCTCTGAGAAACTTAAAGGAATCCTCATCAAGCTCATACAGCTCATCTTTTTTTATGTGATAAACAGAAGGGGTTTCAAGCCATTTCAGGACGCATTCCCTGGAGAGAAAATATTTCATTTGCTATTCTACAAAAATAGAGGTTACAGTTGCTATATAGTGTCTGTCCATAAACTACGTTTTACTTATTTCGTCATTCCCCGACGCGATCGGGGAACCCAGTCTTTCCAACGGTTTCTGGATCCCCCGGTCAAGCCGGAGGATGACAAAACCTGAGTTTATAAACAGACTCTATATAGGCGATCATATTCAGCTTTTGTGATATAATCAGTAAATTTTTCATCAAAAAACTTCTTGAGAAAGAAGGTTAAATGATAGAACATTGAGAAAAGATATTCAAAAGAATCTATGTCAGGAATTCTGTTCCTATTATAAACCTTCAAACAAGGATAACATCGCCTGCAAAGGATTCCTTGTCATTGAAAAGCTGCTGAAAAGAGGCAGGAAGATTCCATTTGATAAGACTGATGAGAAGCCCGGCGATGCAATTCAGGGAGAACTAATCCGGGGAATGTGCATCGCATGCCCTTTTTATGAAAACGATTGTGACTTTGTTGAGAAAAAAAAAGATGCTCCTCCATGTGGAGGGTTCATGCTATTAGCAAATCTTCTTGAAAAAAATATCATAAGTATTGACGACATACAAAATATCATCTAAACTGTAGACAGTAAATAGTGAATATTTGGTGTATAGCGAAGAAATAGAAAAATGATTTCAACTGTTTGCTGTTCACTAACGAATATTCACTTTCTTAGGAGGGAATATGATAACTTTTTCCGTTCGGGAAGTAGTTGAGCAGGCTGTTCAGACAGAAAAACTCGGCAATGAATTTTATACTAAAATGGCAAAGAAATTTGAAGACCACAATGAGCTGAAGAAGCTTTTCGAACTCCTTGCAGCGCATGAGTTAAAACATGGGACAAGCTTCTCCGGCATGAAAGACAAGATAGGGCAGGAAGAACCGGCAGAATGGAATGAAGTCACCCCCTATTTAAGGGCCATTGTTGATTCGGAGTTTTTTCTTGGCAAGGATAAATGCCTTCCTTCACTTGAACATGTAAAGACAGCTTTAGAGGCGATCGAGTTCTCTCTCTGTTTTGAAAGAGAGACGCTGCTCTATTATTATTCGCTGAGAGAGGCACTAAAGGAAAAAGATCTTATCGATGCGATCATCCGCGAGGAAAAAAGCCATATCGTTTGGTTGAATAATCTGAGGAAGAGTTTTGTGTAGGTGATATATATTAGTAATCTCCCCTAACCCCTCTTTAAAAAAGAGGGGTTTTTCAGAATGGTATCTGCGTATTAAATCCCCCTTTTCTTCCGCACTCGGGCGGATTCGCCGAGGCGAAAAAGGGGGATTAAGGGGGATTACTAAACATAATTTTCATTTTTCAACTTTTATACGAAAGAACCAAAAATAATTCCATGGACTATTCCATTAAAATTGGCGGCGAGGCCGGACAGGGGATTCAGACCATTGGAGATACACTCTCGAAAGTCTTTTCGAGAATCGGATATCATGTCTTTACCCACCAGGACTATGAATCCCGCATCAGAGGCGGTCACAATTTCTTTCAGATACGGTTTTCAGACAAACCGGTAATGGCTTCAAGGGACAGGATTGACATTATCGTTGCTCTGGATAAAGAGAGCATATCTCTCTATGAAAGAGAACTCTCAGAAAATGGTCTGATAATCTACGATTCATCTGCTTTGAAAGAGAAACATGAAAAGCCTTATTTTCTCGATATCCCTTTTATAGACCTGGCTCAGCAGCACGGCAATAAAATCATGGCGAATACTGTTGCAACGGGGGCAGTGCTTGGCATGTTGAGGCTCGACCTTGATATCCTGAACAACGTAATACATGATACGTTCAAAAAGAAAGGTGAGGATCTGGTGCAGGCCAATATCATGGCAGCAAAGGCAGGGCATGCCTTTGCGCTCGAAAAATGCCTGAGATGTTCATTTGTTCCATCTGCTGTATTTAGCGCTAAGATGCTTATCCCGGGAACAGAAGCTATCGCACTTGGGGTTATAGCTTCCGGCTGTAAATTTTATTCAGCATACCCAATGACACCTTCAACAGGTATCATGAATTATCTTGCCGGCAAAGAGAAAGAATACGGTATTGTTGTGGAACAGGCAGAAGATGAGATTGCAGCCATCAATATGGCATTAGGGGCATCCTTTGCAGGTGTGAGGGCAATGACAGGCACAGCAGGCGGAGGTTTTGCATTAATGGTAGAGGGTCTGTCACTGGCAGGAATGACCGAGACACCCATAGTTATTGCAGTCGGCCAAAGGCCGGCGCCTGCAACCGGTCTGCCAACAAGGACAGAACAGGGGGATCTTTTATTTTGCCTGCATGCTGCTCATGGAGAATTTCCAAGGGTTATATTCGCACCCGGCACACCTGAACAGGCATTCTATCTTACTATCAAGGCATTTGATATGGCAGAGAAATACCAGATACCGGCTTTTGTTATCTTTGATCAGTACCTTGCAGATTCCGGATGGACATTTGAAGGATTTGATTCGAGCAAGATTAAATGGAACGATTACAGGCTCAGGGCTGATGCATTGAGAGACTTACCGGGATACAGGCGTCATTCCTTTACAGATACAGGCATATCACCGCTTGCTGTTCCGGGAGATTCAAAATATTTAGTCGTAACAGACAGCGATGAGCATGATGAAGAAGGCCATATTACAGAAGATTCTGAAATCAGGATAAAAATGGTGCAAAAAAGATTGCTGAAAAAATTGCCGTTAATAAAACAGGAGATAGAACCGCCGTTTCTATACGGAAATAACCATCCGGAGATTTTAATAACAGGGTGGGGCTCTACATACGGGGTCATGAAAGAGGTGGTGGATATTTTGTCAAAGAATAGAAGTGTAGCTCTGATGCATTTCAGCGAGATTTATCCGTTCCCTTCTACAGAGAAGTTTGATTATCTTGCTTTATTAAACAATGCGAAAATGAGTATCTCTATCGAAAATAATGCCACCGGGCAGTTTGCACGCCTCATGAGGGCAGAAACAGGTTATGAATTTAGTCACAGAATCAATAAATACGATGGAAGACCTTTTACCGTGGAAGGTCTTTTAGGAGAATTAGATGCCTGTATTGGACGATTATAAGGGAAAAACCCCTGCATGGTGCCCGGGGTGCGGCAATTTTGGCATCCTTAAGGCATTTAAGGATGCAATGGTTGAACTCGGCAAAGAACCTCATCAATTAACTATTGTTTCCGGAATAGGCCAGTCGGGAAAATTTCCTCACTACGTGAAATGCAATACCTTCAATGGACTGCATGGAAGAACACTCCCTGTTGCAACAGGCATAAGGCTCGCCAATCATGAAATGCTTGTCATTGCTGTTGCAGGAGACGGAGACTGCTACGGTGAAGGCGGCAACCACCTAATGCATGCAATGAGGAGAAATATTAATGTAAAGCTCTTTGTGCATGATAATCAGATCTATGGGCTCACAAAGGGTCAGCCTTCTCCAACAAGCATGGAAGGAATGATTACAAAGAATCAGCCCTTCGGGGTATTTTCAGAACAACTGAACCCCATGGCATTGGCAGTGTCTCTTGACTGCAGTTTTGTTGCCAGAGGTTTTGCAGGCAATACTGAGCATCTAAAGGAACTTATGAAAGAGGCAGTGCTTCATAAAGGTTTTTCTTTGCTCGATATACTGCAGCCATGTGTGACATTCAATAAAATCAATACATATGACTGGTATAAACAGAGAGTCTATAATATAGAGCCTGAATATAATCCTGAGAACAGGATCGAAGCATTCAAAAAGGCGCTTGAATGGGTAGACCGTATACCTTTAGGGATAATCTATAAAAACAAACGGCCTGTTTTAGAAGAAAGGATACCGGTAATTAAGGATAACCCCCTTGTCAGGCAAGGGTTCGATTTATCAGGAATCGATACTGCCCTGAAGGAATTCTATTAGCATCTCAGAAGCTGAGGAAATCTCTCTCGTGAAGATAACTGAGAACCTTCGAAACAGCCTCTTCAATACCCATCTTCTGTGTGTCAATGACTATGTCAGAGTCATCCGGTTCCTCGAAGGGAGAGGATATCCCTGTGTAATTCTTAATTATCCCGGACTGGGCCTTTTTATATAGGCCCTTCGGATCCCTTCTGATGCATTCTTCAATGTCGCACTTGATGTATACCTCAATAAATTTCATGCCTTGTAAACTCTTTTTAATATATTGTCTCTGCTCTTTAAAAGGGGTGATGAATGCAGCAAGAACGATAATCCCTGCATCAACGAAAAGCCTGGCAACCTCTGATATTCTTCGGATATTTTCTTTTCTGTCATGATCGCTGAATCCCAGATCAGAGTTAAGTCCATGTCGTATGTTGTCGCCGTCAAAGACATAGGCCCTGATGCCATTTTGGTAAAGCCTTTTTTCTATCTCATGCGCAATAGTAGACTTTCCAGAGGCGGAGAGTCCGGTAAACCAGATAATTCCGGAGTCATGCCTGTTTAACGAATTCCTGTCTTCTTTCATTATGAAACCCTTATGCAGAATGGTATGATTATTTTTCCTCATGGGGTGCATTAAGGCATTAAAATATTTTCTTCTGCAAGGCGCCATGAAAGATCATTTGCCTTCATGATTATGTCTAATACTTCCTTTTCTGCTGAATCCAGATCGTCAGGAATTCTTGCCGGACGATTTAAGTGAGGTCTTACGTTAATTCTATTTTCTTTCATTTCTAAATACTCTGCCCATTTCAGACCATCTGGTTTCTGTAAGTTCAGTCCCAGTAATAATTTTTCAAAACCAGACACAGTAATGAGCTCGTCTAATGATACTCTAACTACACGAGCGCCTAACTCTGCAAATAAATTACCGTATTTATGTGATCTTCGCGCTACCTCCAAGCAATACCAATAACATAATTGGTAGTCATCTAAGTTTTGCCAATCTGGAAGCAGCAACACATCAGGATCAGTTGGACTGAGAAGATATTTCAATCCCTGTGCTGTTCGCCCCGGAATGCTTCCGAACCGACAAAAACTTAAGGCAATACGACGATGCGGTCTATTCAATAGAATTAAATCCGGAATTATATCAAGATCAAGAAGGGGTTCTATAAATCCTTTACAGAACATATGGTTTGTTTCGATATAAATTGAGGAGGGATCCTTTGCAATACTTGGCAACTTCTTTTTAATCCAGAATTCATATGCTATTTCTTTATTTTGTTGGATAGAACGCATAACTTTAGAAAATGATGGTTTTGGTTCATGGTAACTGGAAACGTTCGGTACATAACTGAGAACATTTGATAAATAGGCTGTCCCACTCCGTCCGGATGTAACCGTAAAGATCAATCGTTTTTTATTCAGTATGCTCTTGATTTTCATAGGTAATTACAACATATATTATACAAAAATTACTCGCAAAGCTGTAAAGAGTTGTAATATAGATTATGTCAATTCAGATCAAGAGAGTATTAAAAGTAATCTCTATTCTATTAGTTATCTTTACTGTTTGTATCCTTGTTCTTGCATATCTCAGATATCGCGATTTAAAGAATTCCCTGATTACAAAAATAGCTGATGAAGCCACATCTTTTATCGGTCAGAAAGTCGAAATCCGTGACCTGTTCATCGGACCTGCTTCTGATATAATCCTCCATGATATTTCAGTGAAAAATCCGGTGGAATCCGTATCAGGAGAACTGCTCAGGATAAGAAAGCTTCACCTCAAAATGAAATACGCTGGGCTTCCTGCCGGGAGACTCGATTTCCAAAACATCACAGTTTATTCACCTGAACTTACCATTCTAAGGGATAAGGAAGGCAGGATGAATATTTCAGAAAAGCTGATGGATTTTTTCAAAAGAAAATCTACCGTAAGCTATCGGGTCGATGAATTAACTATCGAGTCCGGCATCTTTGATTTTAATAAGGACAAAAAATACAGATGTGACAATGTCAATGTGCATCTGAAAAACCTCTCTTCAGATTCTGGTACTAAAACAGAGATTAAGGGCAGCGCTTCATATGCCGCCGGCAGGATAGGAATTGACGGATGGGCATATCTTAAAGACAAGTCGAAAAAAATGAAGATATCTGTCTTCTCAGACGGAGTATCACTTAGTGCATTCAGGGATATCCTTGATAAATACAAAATAAATACAGTCCAGACAAAGATTGCGATGGATCTTACTGCAGAAGGTGATATAGAGACCGGTGTGAATTTCAGATCGAAATTTCAGATAAACAATGCAGGATTGTACCCTTTCCGCAACGAAATAAAAAATATCATCTTCAGTGCCGATGCTTTTTTAAACATGCGGGAATGGTCCATTTTTCTGAAGGATATTTCATTAGAGGCAGATGGAATTCTTGGATTGCGGGCAGATGCACTGATCAAAGATTTAATAAAGAATCCTGTGTTTAGTTCTGAGCTTAAGATCAATAGAATAGACCTTTCAGCGCTCAGGATCAGAGAGGATTTAGCGCTGAGTGGTGTAATGACATCAGACACTATCGATATCAAAGGAATGTCTAAAGAGATGCTGCCTGAGATATCAGGAACCATCTTCATTAAAAGCGCAGCTCTAAAAAAGGACAGTAAAAAGAATATCTTCAAAGATGCAAATTTCAATTGCATATTCAAATCAAAGGGCGGGGATTTGGGTTTTACGTTACGGTCAGTTATGGGGAAGATGTCAACAGGTGCAGCAGGAACCATAAAAAAAATTATGCAAAAAGACAGAATTGCCGAGATCAAAATAAACCAGCCGGAGGTTAAAGTTGCTGATATCAGGGAAACATTCTGGGAAATATTCCCCGACAGCCTTTTGTATGCAGGACTCGATGGTGCGATATCTTCAGAAGCCTTGATTTCTTTTGCTCCCGGCATATTAAAAGTGAACGGAACACTAAGGATCAGAGAATTTATCCTTCAGGGCGAGAATGGTGAATACTCTATAGGGCCGGTAAACGGGGCGATGCCGATAGTATATAGCAAAACTAATGATGAAAAGAAGGTCCTGAAATTGCCTTCTTTTGACCGTTCAGAATTTGATGATCAGATTAAATACTATTCTCAGAAAACTTTTGGAAATGATTACAGCAGGATTACGATCGGTTCTTTGAATTACGGGTTTAAATTTTTAGATAATATCAATATCTGGATCAAACAGGAAGGGAGTCTTTTGAATATAGGACGTTTTAGTGGTAATATATTCGGAGGAAGGCTTAATGGGTCTGCTGTTGTCGATGTTTCTGACGAGCTCAATTACAGAGCAGGTATTCTTTTGGAGGGACTCAGCCTGACAAAGCTCTGTGACGGAATAGAACCTATTAAGGGGTATATATCCGGAAAGGTTGACGGTATAGCGAGCTTAAAAGGAAAAGGCACAGGAATTTCTCAACTTATCGGGAAAGCTGATTTCTGGACTTACAGCACTAAGGAAGAAAAAACAAAGATAAGCAGGGAATTTTTACAGAGAGTGGGAGGTCCTTCTCTGGGCGCGTATCTTAGGGACCGAAACTTTGATAAAGGGATAATGAGCCTGTATCTGCAGAACGGCTTTATAATCTTTAAGGAACTTGAAATGTCAAACAGAAATCTCCTTGGTATTACAGACCTTTCTGTAAAGGTTGCACCTTTAAGCAACAGAATTGCGATCGACCACCTTATGTGGTCAATAACAGAGGCAGCCCAGAGGGCTCAGAAGAAAAATTGATGCAGGATACACGATATATGAAATAGGATTCCATTTACGTTTCAGTAATCCCCCTCAATCCCCCTTTAGAAAAGGGGGGAATTGTCCCCTCTTTTTTAAAGAGGGGAAAGGGGAGATTACTAATAATAAAATCTACATTATGCATCATAAATCTTGCATCATGTATCATGTAAATAAAGGAGGATAAAGGCTATGAAAGGAAAAATTAAGTTTCTCCCAACAGCAATTTTTTTCATTTTTGTATCATGTGCCGTTATTACAGTAAACATTTACTTTCCGGAAAAAGATGTGAAAGAGGCGTACAAAACTCTGGAAAAAGAGCTCATGGGCACTGACCAGAAAACTGACGAAAAGAAACCGGCAGGGAAACCAGAGAGTTCAATCCGGTTTGAAATGGTTCCTTCAGCATATGCCCAGGAATCAGGAATTTCGGAAAAGCTTTCAGACTTAATGAAAAAGATGCCTGATGTGGTGAACGCATACAAAGAAATGGGAGCACGGATTGCGGACATTGACAGGCTGAGGGACAGCGGTGTTGTAGGAGAAGCGAATAACGGTCTGCTTATTGTAAGGGAGGGAACACTGTCCTCTGGTGACAAGAGTCTTATTGATATGGAAAATGAAAACAGAAAAAGCGTTATGAATGGAATGGCAAAGGCTATGCTCCGGGCAAACAGGGACAGAGAGAACGAAGAAAACCTTAAGAAAGTAACCCCCCAAGCTGTCGAATACTTTGCATCATTACGGCGCGATTCCGCCAAAAAGGGATGGTGGATTCAGGACGCCAGCGGCAACTGGTCGAAAAAATGAGATACTAAGGAGTTCATAAGTAAAACCACATCATAGGCGAATGTTGTCATTATCCGGCTTGACCGGATAATCCAGTCTTCTTCTGGATTCCCCGATCGAGAATGACGGCTATGTGGCCTTATTTATGAACTTATTAGTAACATGTAATTTTATTTGATATAATAAATGAAATAATAAGGAGTGAAAAAAAACTGTCTCTCGTGAAGTTGACTTGCAGAAATTATTTTTCTGACAGAAGGCTGAAAAAGACCGCCCTAATGTTCATAGTTATTGTCCTTTTCTGCTGTTTTGGTTTTTCTCTTCACCTGCCCGAAAAAGCAGCAGCGAGTTTCATGAAAGCGGATAAAGTTATCGTTATCAAAAGCAAGAGGCTCATGATGTTAACAAGGGAGGGTGAAATTTTGAAGATCTACAAGGTTGCTCTCGGGAAACAGCCGAACGGGCATAAGACCAAGGCTGGAGATAAAAGAACACCTGAAGGAACATATCTTATAGATTCAAGGAATTCAGACAGCAAGTTTCATTTGGCAATCCATATTTCCTATCCGAGTGAATCAGATATCATGAATGCGCAAAAACGCGGTGTATTGCCTGGCGGCGATATCATGATTCATGGTTTATCCGAAAAATTCAAGACAATAGGGAAATTACACAGAACATCAGACTGGACTGACGGATGTATAGCGGTTACCAATCCGGAAATCGAAGAGATATGGAAACTTGTACCTGACGGCACTCCGATAGAAATTAAACCCTAAATCAGTTAACGAGTATATCACGTAAAATATCAGACCGTTCTTTATCGATATCTCTCAGGGTTATGTATTCCTGAAAGGCTGCTGTTTTATCTCCTGTAAGAAAATAAGCAATCCCGAGATTAAAGTGTGCTTCAGCATTGTTAGGTTCAATATCGGTTGCCTTTCTGAAGGCATCTACAGCCTCAGAATATGCGCCGCGAATTATGTAAGCTGTTCCAAGTTTCCTGTAAACTAATAAAGAATTTGGCTCTACCTTTGCCGCTTCCTTAAACGCCTCAATAGCATCAGAGTATTTGCCAAGCTTGTAGTAAACTACTCCAAGATTTATATAAGCATCCGGAAAATTTGGATTCATGCGTAACGACTCCTTGTATGCCTCTATCGCCTCTCTGTATGAATGTGAGTTTTCATATTTGCATCCAAGGAGAAAGTATTCATTCGCATCACCTGTTTTTCTTGTTTCTTTTGGAGGCTGATAAGGCGGGGGAGTGCTTTTCTTCAGTGCGATAGATTTTTTGTACCTTTCAATCTGATTCGGGATATCCTTTATGAGAGCCGCATTCATGTTTTTATCTTTTTTTGCCGGAGAGACTATCGCTCCTATGACTTCACCATCACTGTTAAATACCGGACTCCCGCTGCTTTTAGGATTAACGCGGATGGAAGTCTGAATAAGTTTATCCTGTTTAATGATGCTCTTGATGGTGGCTTCTGAGAAGATCGCGCCACCGCCTGGAATGCCCTGGACAATTGTGATGTTCTTTCCACTTTTTGGCTTGTAATGCATATCGAGTTTGACTGAAGGAAGATCTGCTCCATCTATTTTTATTAGAACGAGATTATTTTCGCACCTGCGGGAGATCAGATCTTCCAACGGAAACTGGACGCCTCCTGTTTCGACCCTCAGTATATTTTCAACTTTTTTAAACCATTTTGAGATGATTTGACAATCGGTTATTATGATCCCGTTCTTGTCAACAATAAATCCTGTTCCTGAAGCAATTTGTTTGCCGTTTCTGTCATTGACATAGACAGTTACGACTGCGCTTTTCTGTTTCAATACAGCATCAGGGGTTTTGGCTTCGCTATAGAAAGCAGTTCCAATAAGAAAAAAAACAATCAGAAGGTTTATCAGCGTTGAAAGGTTTCTATGCATTCAAATATTCTATCAAAATCATCACAAAGGAAATAAAATTATTATAACCTAAAAAATCTTTTCAGGCAGACAGTCAAATTTATAGGAGCTAACAGGAAACGATTTGTTATAATTAGTAAATTGCAAATAAAGGCCAATTTTACACGAGGAACGGGGATTTATGGCGAATGAAGATCTTTCGCAGTTAAAAATAGACAAGACAACAGATATCTACAGACCTCAGAGACGCCGCAAAATGATCTATATGACAGCCGGTATATGTTTCATTGTATTGTTAGGCGTCTTTTACGTGAAAGGTGTTTTTACCCCTGCTGTTCAGGTAGAGGCAGCGAATGTTACGCAGGTCTATCCGTCCCAGACCTTCACCCTTCTGAACGCAAGTGGTTATGTGGTTGCCCAGCGCAAGGCTGCCGTAGCTTCAAAGGTAACAGGACGTCTTATATCCATGACTGTTGAAGAAGGGAGCAGGGTAAAAAAGGGTGAGGTGATTGCCCGGCTTGAAAACGACGACGTTATTGCCCTGCGGGATCAGGCTGATGCCAATCTTAGTGCAGCCGGATATAACCTTGAACAGTCAAAAGCTGAACTCAATGACGCCACTCTTTCTTTTAAAAGGAATAAGGAGCTGGTCAGGAAGGGTTTTATATCAAAAGCTGAAAATGACGTTTCAGAAGCACGCTATAATAAGGCAGTTGCTGCGGTTGCAGCTGCTGAGGCAGCCATTAAAGCAAATGCCGCAGGTCTTCAGAACGCAAGGGTCAGCCTGGAATATACCCTAATCCGTGCTCCGTTCGATGCTGTAGTATTAACAAAAAATGCAGATGTAGGCGATATTGTTTCACCTGTGAGTGCGTCTGCCAATGCAAAGGCTGCTGTAGTAACTATTGCTGATATGGACTCCCTCCAGGTAGAAGTTGATGTCTCTGAATCAAATCTTCAGCAGGTGAAGAAAGGCCAGCCGTGTGAGATACAGCTTGACGCCTTTCCTGATTCACGCTTCCGGGGTATGGTCCATATGATCGTGCCCACCGCAGACCGCACTAAGGCTACGGTAATGGTTAAAGTCCGTTTTATGGATAAGGATAACCGCATATTGCCTGAAATGAGCGCGAAGGTTGCTTTTCTGTCAAGAGAGATCAGGGAAGACGAGAAGAAACCGCGCACTGCGCTTAATCCTGCTGCAATTGTGGATCGCAATGGTAAAAAATCAGTCTATCTAATTAAAGAGAACAGGGTGGTGGAAACTGTAGTAACATTAGGGGAGAAACTCGGTGATACAGTGGAGGTTTTGAGCGGTGTGAAGTCAGGAGACAGGGTTGTGCTGAAACCACTGGAGAGAATGAGAAACGGTTCGAGGATAAAGATTGCAGAAAAGTAATGGCCAACAGATCGCCAATTGTAGAAATAAGAAACCTTTTTAAGTCCTACAGTCGCGGCAACCAGATTCTTCCTGTTTTAAGAGATATAACCCTGGATATTGCTGAGGGAGAATTCATGGCGCTCATGGGTCCATCAGGTTCAGGGAAGACTACTCTATTGAACCTTATCGCAGGGATTGATAAAGCAGACAGCGGCATCATCAGGGTAGGGGGTGTTGATATCACTTCTCTTTCAGAAACTGAACTTGCGCAGTGGCGCGCCAATAACGTGGGCTTCATCTTCCAGTTTTATAACCTGATCCCGGTACTCACTGCTTTTGAGAATGTTGAACTGCCTTTGCTTCTTTCCGGACTGTCAAAAAGAGACCGCAGGTCTCATGCAGAGATGGCCCTCCGTGCAGTGAATCTTGCTGATAGGATGGATCATTATCCTGGACAGCTCTCAGGTGGCGAGCAACAGCGAGTTGCAATTGCACGCGCTATTATTACTGATCCGGCAATACTGGTAGCAGATGAGCCAACAGGTGATCTTGACCGTGCTTCTGCTGAAGAGATCCTTGAACTGATGGAGCGTCTTGTTCACGAACTAGGCAAGACAATTATCTTGGTCACCCATGATCCGAGGGCTGCAAAAAAGGCCCATATTATCAAGCATCTCGATAAAGGTGTTCTGAATGCACATTCTCAAACTGATTTTTAAAAATACATTCCGACACAAACTCCGGACCTTTCTGACTGTCCTTGGTGTTACAATAGCCATCCTTGCGTTTGGTCTCCTCCGAACAGTGATAAGCGCATGGTATGCAGGTGTTGATGCCTCTTCTGCCAGCCGTCTCGTAACGAGAAATTCTATATCCCTTATTTTTTCGCTCCCTATTTCCTATAAGGAAAAAATCCGCCAGATCCAGGGGGTGAAGACCGTTTCTTACGGCAACTGGTTCGGCGGTATCTACATAGACGAAAAGAACTTCTTTGCCAACTATGCCGTTGAGCCGAAAAGCTACCTTGAGCTGTATCCTGAATTTGTGATACCTCCTGACCAAAAGGCTGCTTTTTTCCGTGACCGAAAGGCTGCTGTTGCAGGAATAAAGCTGGCTAAAAAGTATGGCTGGAAGATCGGCGATCTCATAACCCTGAAAGGGACCATTTTCCCCGGCAACTGGGATTTTCTATTGCGCGGTATATATAAGGGAAGAGATCAGACAGTAGATGAGACCGCCTTTTTCTTTCAGTGGGAATATCTCAATGAGACCCTGAAGCAGACAGTTCCCGGACGGGCTGATCAGGCCGGATTCTATATGATAGGGGTAACAAACCCGAACATGTCAGCTGATGTTGCTGTACGAATAGACAAGGCATTCAAGAACTCACTTGCAGAGACATTAACCGAAACAGAAAAATCTTTCCAGCTCAGCTTCATTTCAATGACAGAGGCAATTGTCATAGCCATCCAACTGGTTTCCTTTGTGATAATCTTCATTATTATGGCGGTGGTTGCCAACACCATGGCCATGACTGCCCGCGAGCGGATTGGTGAATATGCTGTTTTCAAAACGCTCGGGTTCAGTGGTTTTCACATTTCAGGTCTTATTTTTGGTGAATCCATGTTTGTTACGATGTTAGGGGCTGTCCTCGGTATTTTTCTTACTTTTCCTGTTGCCAAAATATTCAGTCAGCAACTAAGCACCTTTTTCCCTGTATTCAATGTTGCGACCGAAACTATCTATATGGATATCGCAGCGTCTTTTCTGATTGCGCTTGTCGCAGGAGTTTTTCCGAGCTGGCGTGCAGTTAACATTCGAATAGCCGATGGTCTGAGGAGAATAGGGTAGATAAGGCGAAGGGATAAGGATTAAGGGATAAGGATTAAGGGGTAAGGGATAAGGGGTAAGATAAGAAAATGAAGATACCTTTTTCATACAGCTTCCGTAACCTATGGACACGCCGCTTTACTACAGCGCTTACTATAGCAGGCATGGCTTTGGTTGTATTCGTATTTGCAGCAATCTTAATGCTGGCTGAGGGATTGCAGAAAACCCTTGTAGACACCGGCTCATATGATAATGTGGTAGTAATCCGCAAGGCAGCAGGCTCTGAAGTACAGAGCGGGGTCGAGCGTCTCCAGGTTTCAATCGTGGAAACCCAGCCTGAAGTAGCGCTCGGCACAGACGGCAAGCGCCTTCTTGCAAAAGAACTGGTCATACTGATTATGCTTCCAAAACGCGGAAGTGATAAGCCTTCCAATGTAGTCATACGGGGCATAAGTGAAAGCTCAATGATTCTGCGGCCACAGGTGAAATTGACAGAAGGCCGCATGCCAAGACCCGGGTCATCAGAGATAATCGCCGGGCAGAGCATAGCCAAAAGGTTCAAAGGAGGAGGCATCGGAGAGATGCTCCGCTTTGCCATGAGGGACTGGACTGTTGTCGGAAAATTTGATGCCGGGAATACAGGCTATGCTTCAGAAATATGGGGAGATGCCGATCAGCTGATGCAGGCTTTCCGGAGGCCTGTCTATTCGTCTGTCATATTCAAATTGCGCGATTCTGCAGAATTCGAAAAAGTTAGAGAACGCATCGAAAGCGACCCCCGGCTGACACTTGAGGCATTGCGTGAAACAAGGTACTATGAAAAACAGTCTGAGATGATGGCAAAATTCCTGCGCATTCTTGGCATGACGCTTACGATCATATTTTCTCTCGGCGCAATTATAGGCGCAATGATTACGATGTATGCTGCAGTTGCTAACCGAACAGGGGAAATCGGCACCATGCGGGCCATTGGTTTTCAGAGACGGAGCATCCTCACAGCATTTATCCTTGAATCCCTGCTTCTCGGTCTTATCGGGGGTTTTATAGGGGTGTTCTTTGCGTCTTTTTTGCAGCTCTACACAATCTCAACAATGAATTTTCAGACTTTCTCAGAGCTTTCGTTTTCATTCACATTAAGCTTTGATATTTTTTATAAAGCCATGACCTTTTCTCTTATAATGGGATTTGTTGGTGGTGTGCTGCCGGCAATCAGGGCATCACGAATGGATATTATCGAGGCATTAAGGGCAAGTTAACCCCAAAAATGCAGTTGATGCCAGGTATGCATACAGAAAAAACTTTACAAATCGCAATCTGGCTTTAAAAAGCATATATTTGTTATACATGAAAATATACAGGTGTCATTGTTTGCAGATGTCTTACAAAGGTGGCGACGTAAAGCTTTTTCTGCATACATACCTGACATATTAAGTTCAGAATTGTATTTTACTGTTACAGGCAGTGTCCGGATATTATTACCTTCGCGTCAGCACCCTGATGATGATGTAAACTAAGAACATAACTGCCAGCGAAATTACAAAAGTCTTGATTTCCATTTCTTCCTCTATAAACAGCAAACTGAATTTTGTGTGATCAGATGTTTCTCGAAGGGCAGATGTTGTTGAGAACGCATTCCTGATGATCAGGTTTTCTTGCCTGACATATCTTTCTTCCATGAAATATTAACAGATGGGAAATGTTTCCCCATTCTTTTTTGGGTGTGATTGCCATTAAATCCTTTTCTATCTTTACCGGGTATGCGTTTTTTGTAAGTCCGAGCCTGTATGAAAGTCTTTTAACATGAGTGTCTACCGCAATCCCCTCGTGAATACCAAAGGCATTGGAAAGGACAATATTTGCTGTTTTTCTTGCAACACCGGGGAGGCTTGTGAGTTCATTCATTGTTTTTGGAACCTGTGAATTGAATTGAGCGACAATGATTTTTGCACCGGCCTGAATGTTTTTTGCCTTTGTCTTGTAGAAATTTACAGACCCTGTATCCTTTTGCAGTGTCTCAAGAGAAGCATCCGCATAATCTTTCACCGTCCTGTATTTCCTGAAAAGGTTTTCAGTCACCCTGTTAACAAGCACGTCAGTGGTCTGCGCCGAGAGTATTGTGGCCACAAGAAGCTGGAATGGGTCTGAGAAGTTGAGAGCTGTCTTCGGCTTTGGATATGCTTTGTTTAGTCGGGTAAGGATTTCGATGATTTTATCTTTGTTATTCATTTGGGGTTTCTATTTTATTGGTAATCTCCCCTTGCCCCTCTTTAAAAAAGAGGGGTATAAAATCCCCCTTTTGTAAAGGGGGATTAGGGGGATTACTAATGAATTTATTTCTCCACTCCTTTAATAAAATAATCCATCAGCCTGTGACCTTCCTCAAAAAACAGGATATCATCCATCTCTGTGATTGATTCATCAAATGCAGCTTCATTTTTTCTCTTGCTGCTGTTGTCATATATCACAAAAGGAACAGGCTCATCCGAATGGGTCTTGATTTCGATAGGTGTGGCATGGTCAGGCAGTATGAGTATCTTATATTCTTTAAAAGATTCAATCCCTTTCAGGACAGTGCCAACAACAAGCGCGTCAAAATCTTCGATCGCCTTTATTTTATCTCTGTAATTTCCGGAATGGCCTGCCTCATCCGGCGCCTCAACATGGATATATGCAATATCAACCGTCTCCAATGCCTTAAGGGATGCCTCAGCTTTTCCGACATAATTCGTGTCTAAATAACCGGTAATCCCCGGAACTTCAAGGATCTCAAATCCGGCATTAATCCCTAAACCCCTCATGAGATCAACAGCAGAGACGAGCGAACCCTTAAGTGAATACTTTTGTTTGAATGTGGGCAGGGTCATTTTTTTACCCTGCCCCCAGAGCCATATGCTGTTTGCCGGTTTATCGCCTTTTCTCAGACGCTCCCTGTTGACAGGATGGTTTTCAAGAATACCTGCTGATCTGAGCATCAGATCTCTCAATGTGTCCTCTCCATCTCCAACAGGAAGGTAGTCTGTTATTTCTTTGCCTGTGATATCATGAGGCGGGGTGCATTCAATATTTACGGCGCCGGACGACCATACCATTATGTGCCTGTAGCTGACTCCCGGATAAAAGCTGATCTGCTCTGAGCCGATATTGTCGTTAATATCTTTAAGAAGTTCCCCTGCCTCTTCTGTTGTTATATGTCCGCTGCTGTAATCTTCCATAACAGCCTTTGTTTTGTCTTTATTATATTTGAGGGTAACCAGATTGCATCTGTAAGCCACATCTTCTTCTTTTAACGGGATCCCTATGCTTGCTGCTTCGAGCGGGGCTCTGCCTGAATAAAATTCCTGAGGATTGTAGCCGAGGATGTTCAGATTAGCAATGTCTGAGCCGGGATGAAAACCCGGAGGTATGGTCCTGATCTTGCCTATTCTGCCCTCACGTGCAAGTCTGTCCATGTTGGGAGTATATGCACTCTGCAACGGAGTTTTGCCCCCAAGTTCTTTTAATGGCCTGTCTGCCATACCATCGCCAATGATGACAACATATTTCATATGATACCCTCTATTGCCTTTCCAACTGATTTCATATTAAATTTTAAGACCCCGGCTGCTGACTAATCTACGAAGTCTCCTTCAATAAGTTCAACATTAATCCCCTGACCCTCGAGGTACTGTATGCCTTTGCTGAGGTTTTCTTCGGTTCCCTCAAGTTCAAGTACCATCTCTCCCATTGTCTCTGTGACCCTTGCCCGGCGTATGTTAGGCATAACGTCATATTTCTTTGCCATGGTAAAGATAACAGGCTCTTTGATGAGATGCTTGGGAAAGGTCAATTTAACCCTTTTCTTCATAGTCCTCTCCTTACTTTATCCCCCTGCAATTGCAGGGACAATTGATACCTCATCGCCATCCCTGACCTCTGTCTGTTCATTTCTGAGAAACCGGATATCCTCATCGTTAAGATAAATGTTAATAAACATTCTGATCTTGCCTCCTACGGATATCTTTTCTCCGATGCCAGGGAATTTCCTGTCGAGAACGCTGACAAGACTGATAATTGTTCCGGTTTCCCCTTCTACTTCCTCTTGCCCATGAGTAAGCTTTTGAAGCGGGGCAGGTATCCTGACTTTTATTGCCATTCACCTGACTCCTTTAATTACACATTTTACTTTAAAATCATAATAATTAAAAGCTCTCGGAGATTTCCCGCTGTTTTTACTTCACTGACGATCCCTTGTCTTATCCCGAAAGCCTTTATGAATAGCTTTTCATGAATCTGGCTTGCGATGACGTAAAGGGAATCCTCATAAAAGGCAAGGTTTATGTCTTTCAGCGATGGATAGGCATCTGCATATCCGGCATTCCATATCATCAAAAAAGAAATCAGAATGAATAATGTAAGACAAATTCTATTGTTCATAATATCCCTCCGCTTTTGCGGCATAGACATAAGGCAGAATCATAAAGACACTGCCCTTAAAAAATATTACATAGAAAATCCCTCCTTACCTCCCTTTGGAAAAGGGAGGTAAGGAGGGATTTTTCGGCCATAGTACATAATATTATGAGAACATTAATAAGAGAATTATATTTTTGTCATAACGACCATTTCCTGCCAGATTTTTTGCATATACCACTATAGGGATGGTATAGAGGTCGTTCTTTCCGCTCTCCATGTTCCGGATTGTCCTTTTTGAGCTTTGTATGTGCCATTCATTATGGCACTACTGCCCGAACCTGTAATGTAAATCTCTGTATCCAGATACAATATAAGCGAAATGCTTGCACCACTTATGATTCCCGAAACATAGAATTCTTCGCCTATATTATCACCTGTACCACTTATAAAAGTTCCTGTAATTCTATTGCCTGCCTGACTCAAACTCATATAGTCAGGACCTATTTCAGTTGAGCCTTCGGTGTGGTATATCTTCCAGTAACCGGAAACATCAACAGCAGGTGTTTGCAGTAACGTTCCTTTGAAACTACCCGAAACCTTTGCCTGCCCATGGATATCCTGCTCGCTTGAATAAATGTTCATATATATTTTGAAACTTCCCTTTATGGTCCCATTCTTTTGCTCCGTTCCAGTACAAATCATCTTTGTTATTTCCTCAACGGTTATATCAGTTTCAAGTTCATCACTCAGCATATCTTCAAAGTTTGCAATTACATCCTCTGTATCTAAATTGACAACAAACTTTTTCTTTGTTTGACTCCAGGTCCCACTGATATTTTCGGTTTCAAAATCCCCGTCGCTATCAAATGTCCAGATATCATCAATGTTGCCCTTCATTGTTTTTGATTTTTGACCTTTAGCACTAACCTTTGTCGTAACCTTTCCTTGGACTTGCCAACTTCCCACAACTGATGACCATGCAAGATTTGAAAAAGCAATTATTGAAAAAGATACGATTAAAATGATTATAAGTTTTTTCAGCATTTTGTTCTTCCTCCTTGAAATTAAATAAAAAAGTTGAATTATAAATGTTCTCATTTCATCTCATAAGGAATTACCTCCTTAGAATTAAAAAAGAATTAAAAACAAAAAGCCAAACCAAATAAAGGTTTCTCCTTCAACAGCCCGGCTGTCTTTCTTTGAAGACCCGTCGCTTTCCGCCTCTCTCCTTACGGAGGGACTGGCTTTGTCGGGATTAAATGGAATATATCCATATTAATTATTGCAGCAATATTAGCAAAAGCTTAAAAATTAGTCAACTTGATTAATTTTGATTATGTGAACTACTTAACACTAATCACTAAAGCATATTGACGCGAGTTACATGAAATAGTAATCAGCAGGGGTCTGGACACAAATGATTTTAACTGTAATCTATCAACTCGGTAATTGCCGGGTGGTCGCTGCATATAGCGCAGTCGGGATTTATTGGTATCTTTACTTTTCTGAACGAAGTCTTAAGTGCATCGTAGATGAGAAGCTCGCCTTTCAGTATTTGCCCTGTACCGACTATAAGTTTAAGTACCTCTGCTGCCTGAAGCGTTCCTATTACACCCGGTACAACCCCAAGAGGTCCAAGCCCCTGAGGTGAAGGGAGTATTCCCGGTGGCGGGGGTTCTTCGAACAGACATCTGTAACATGGGCCTTCTCCAGGAACAAAAACTGTCAACTGGCCTTCAAACTTGAATACTGCACCGGTTACCAGAGTTTTTTTTGCCATGACACAGGCATCGTTAACCAGGAATCTCGTTGCATAATTATCGCTGCAATCAATCACAATGTCATAATCTTTTATCAGGCCAAGGATATTCTGCTTGGTTAGTCTCTCTTTGATTGGAATAATATGAACATCGGGGTTCAGGGACTCAAAGGTATTTTTTGCCGATTCAACCTTTGGTATGCCAAGTGTCCTGGTGCAATGTGCTATCTGGCGCTGGAGATTGCTGAGATCAACTTCATCATTGTCTATAATGGCAATCGTACCGACCCCTGCTGCAGAGAGGTAGTATCCAGCAGGCGAGCCAAGGCCTCCTGCGCCAACCATGAATACCTTTGCGTTTAAGAGCTTAGTCTGTCCCTCTTCTCCTACCTCCGGCAGAATAAGATGCCTGCTATACCGCTGTAGCTGTGCTTCTGTAAATTTCACGGAACTATTTTCCCTTAACCCAAAAAATGCAATTGACGGTAGGCATATGTGCAGCAAAAGCACTTGTGCAGCACCTTAGTGAGCGCTTTAATGACCCGGATAACGTGCACGTTTTCATTCTTAGCGTTTAGATACTATACAAACTCAAATTCTGCGTTCAAGAGGTTTTGATGCATATGTGCCTGCCGTCTTTTTATCATTTTTTGGGTTAACCCTCTTCTTTCCCCTCAACCCTGATGACCATTGTTTTGCCCATAACAACTGGTAATTTGTCGATTTCTTCCAATGCCTGCCGGACATCTTTTTCCTTTGCTTCATGGCTGAGAACCACAAGCGGGACAGCCTCACCAAGTTTTCTGCCTTTCTGGATCACTGAGGCAATACTGATGTTGTAACTGCCGAGAATCCCTGAAATCTTTGAAAGGACACCCGGCTTATCCAGGGCAGAAAACCTGAAATAATACCTGGACACAATATCATCAATATTTTTAATCCGGGTTTCTTTCAAAACTGGTGGTATTGTCGGAACTCTTCCTACAGCATTCTTCTGAATATTTCTTGCAATATCAGCAATATCGCTTACAACAGCGCTTCCTGTTGGCACAGAACCGGCGCCCCGCCCGTAATAGAGCGTTGAACCTGTTGCATCACCGTCAACATAAATCGCATTGAAAGGTCCGTCAACTTTTGCGATCAGATATTCTTTCGGCAGCATCGTCGGATGAACCCTGAGTTCTATTTCTCCTTCTGCTTCTTTTGCTATAGCGAGCAGTTTCACCTTATACCCAAGCTCAGATGCAAACCCTATATCCTGTGAAGATATCTTTGAAATTCCCTCTATGTATAAGGATTTATACGAGAGGGGAATTCCGTAAGCAAGTGTCGCAAGGATGGTGAGCTTGTGTGCTGTGTCAATACCTTCTATGTCAAAGGTTGGATCAGCTTCAGCATATCCGAGGGCTTGCGCCTCTTTTAGGGCGTCTGCGAATTCGACATTCTCATCTGTCATTTTCGTGAGTATATAGTTTGAAGTGCCATTAATTATCCCGTACACAGCCTTTATCCTGTTTGCGACAAGGCCTTCCTTCATTACCTTAATAATAGGGATGGCTCCAGCAACAGCTGCCTCAAATCCCACTTCAACTCCTGCCTGCCGGGCAGCAGCAAAGATGTCAGTCCCTTCAGTGGCAAGCAGCGCTTTGTTGGCAGTAACAACATGCTTGCCTTTCTGAATCGCCTTCAGGATGAAATCTTTTGCAGGCCTGATGCCACCGATAAGTTCAACGACTATCTGAATATCCGGATCATTGAAGATATCATTCACATCTGTGGTAAGAACTCCCGCAGGTATCTTAATCCCCCTGTCTGTTTTGATATCAAGATCAGCGATCTTCCTCAGATTTATCTCAAACCCAAGTCTTTCTCTGAGGACATCCTTATTTTCAAGAAGAACCTTTGCTGTACCGCTGCCAACAATACCGAAGCCTATAATTCCTACGTTTATCATTTTTTTAGCACCTTCCTTGTTCCTTATGTTTTTTAATTATTACTAATGCGGTCGTTAGTATGACGACATAGTTTTGTCTGTTTGTCATTCTCCGGCTCGACCGGTGAATCCAGTTCCTTTCTCTGGATTGCCCGATCAAGTCGGGCAATGACAGTCATGTATCCTTACTTATAGCCGTCTTATTATTATACATCTCCTCTGCATTCATTGAGCTCCTGACCAGTGGAGCTGACGCAGCATACTTAAACCCCATGGCAAGAGCTGAAAGACGGAGCCTCTCGAAAACATCAGGGCGTATATATTCGACAACAGGCAGGTTCAGTTTCGACGGTCTGAGATACTGTCCTATGGTGATTATATCACAGCCTGCATTTCTCAGGTCTCTCAGGACATTCATAACCTCAGCTATTTTTTCTCCAAATCCAAGCATGAGACCTGACTTTATATATATCCCCGGAGCTCTCTTCTTAGCGTTTTCCAGGACGTGCAGTGAACGCCTGTAGTCTGCGAGCGGCCTGACAACAGGATAAAGCCCCGGAACAGTTTCTAAGTTATGGTTATAGACATCAGGCCCTGAATTCAGGACTGTATTAAGGCTATCGGGATCCCCCTGAAAATCCGGCGTAAGCACCTCTACCTTTGCTTCCGGCAGATACCTTCTGATAGCATAAACAGTGTTCGCAAAATGTCCGGCGCCGCCATCATGAAGATCATCTCTTGTTACAGAGGTAATGACAACGTAACGCAGCCCCATCTCCCTTGCAGCCTTTGCAATCCTTGCAGGTTCTTCACTGTCAACAGGTTCTGGGGTTGAAGATTCTACCGAGCAGAAACCACAATTCCTTGTACACTTTGAACCGAGTATCATAAAGGTTGCAGTCGGCTTTGAGAAACATTCGCCTGCATTCGGACATCTCGCCTCTTCGCAGACAGTGGAAAGACCATAGGTCCTTAATACCCGCTTTGTGTTGTGCAGTCCTCCGGGATGTTTTGTCCTTATCCATTCAGGCAATCTCAAGATAAACCCCTTATAAAGATAGTCATTAAAAATATATAGAAATGTGTAGCTTTGTCAAATACTGCAGAGCTTCCAAAAAAACTCATCTCCAAAGTTTCTCTCAGCTTTATGGTGGATTTGGCCGGCTTTTCCCCAGGCTGTTGAAAAACTCGTCGCATGTCATTGCGAGGAGCAGTTTCTGCGACGAAGCAATCTCTAACCCATTGATTTTATTAAAGGCAAGATTGCCGCGCTTCGCTCGCAATGACAGAAAAAAGACTTTTTCAACAGACTGTTCCATATTTGACATTTCACGTAAATATGTGATACACATAAATAAGTGATCATTAAAAGGAGATATGCATGGAAAGACAAAATGTAACATTATCGCTTCCGAAAGCTCTCTTGAAAAAAGCCAAGACATTGGCGGTGATGAAAGACAGGTCATTAAGTGATCTCCTGAGGGAGACCCTTGAAGAAAAGGTGAAAGAAGAGACGGGCTATCAGAGGGCAAAAGACAGGCAGACTGCGCTTATGGAAAAGGGCTTTGACCTGGGGACAAAAGGGAAGATTGCTGTTTCAAGGGAAGAACTCCATGAAAGACGGTAAGGTGTTTGTAGATACCAATATTATCGTCTATGCATATGATGTTTCTGCGGGAGAAAAACATAGGAAAGCCGTGGAAATAATGAAGGATATTTGGAGTGCCGGATACGGCATTACCAGCAGTCAGGTCTTGCAGGAATTCTTTGTTAATGTAACAAGGAAAATAGCCAAGCCATTGAATGTACTGACGGCGAAGGAAATAGTAAAGGATCTCCTGAAATGGAAAACGGTAAGCATTAATGGAGAGATAATATTGGAGGCTATTGATATCCACAACGAACACAAATACTCATTCTGGGATTCTGCAATCATCGCAGCTGCCATTGAAGGAGGGGCAGGAGTTCTTCTTTCCGAGAATCTAACGGATAAGCATCAGATTAAGGGTATCGTCATTAAAAACCCGTTCATTTAAAGACTATGTGCCCTGTCGAGATTATAAATTCTTACGAAAATTGACTTGCCATAGGTGCGTAGAACACCTACAAGTGGTTAAAATCAAGGCCGTATGGAAAGTGAAGATTTACAGCGGAAATAAGCGAATAACAATTCGCATAACCTGTGCGGGTGCGGCATTCTACGGGTATGCAATTGTTGTTGTTTCATTTATGAGCGTATTTAGGGTGTATATAAATGCACTCATTTATTAAATCTATTGTATAAACATTACCTTCAAAATAATTTGCTCCAAGAAGTGAAACATCATTATCGCTGATTGCTATTTCAATTTCTTTAGTGTATGCAGCTGTTTTCAATTTAAGCTGATCTATATGTGCAATGACAATTCCATTAACTGTTTGAAACTGCTCTTTTCTTAGGCTATTTAAATTAATAGGGTTACCTCTTGTATACAAAGAATATGGAATTGTAGTGATAGATGCTCCTGTATCTAAGAGTAATTCCGTATCTATCTGAGTGCCGTGGATATCTATCAGAACTGGAACAAGAAGATGATTCCCTTTACGTTTTCCTTGAATTCTCGTTATCTCAGAAACAAAGTCTCGTTCTTTTTTATTATTCTTTGAGAATTCATTAATATTAGAAATGGTAATTTCCTTACTATAATCTAACTCAGCATATTTTAGTGTCTTTTCATAATTAACATTATCACCTTGCAAGATTATTTTTAGCTCGCCATTATTACTGATATTCTCTGCTGCGAAAACTCTTTCGTAAATACGCGCCTGAGGCTCTTTATCATCCCTGTATTTATAAAGATTTGAAAAACTTTCTTCTTCTGGAGAACCTAAATGTCCTGCAATTTTGTCATATAAGTGAAACTGCCTAATATGGGCACCTGAATGAGGAAGAATAATTAACCTTACCGTAAGATAAATTCTCTTTTTGAAATAATATAAAGATTCAATAATTAAGATAGACGACTCATTGTACAAAACATATTCTGAATTTATACCAATATCATCAATGCCTTTTAAAATGTGCTCTTTATAAGACTTTCTACGAGCATCTTCTTTTCTTTTATCCGCAAGATATTGATCTTTCAATAGTTTGAATTGATATTGAGGTATACTGAATCGCTTTTCATATTCTTCAATTATTGTTTCATATTTCCTGAGTTTTTCTCGGAAAGAAGCCAACTTTATTGATAGGGTATTATCAGAGTTATTTTTTAAGAATATCTCGGTGTTATCTATAATGACTTTGAAATTATGAATGTTCTCTTTATGTTTTTTCAGTTCACTCTCTACTCGTATTATATCACTCTCAACATCGTAAGGTTTTTTTGCATGGATCAGGTGGAGTTCCACCATGTCAATACCATTTGAAAGCACAAATAAATGCCATGATGATTTTGCCAATATGTCTTCTAATTCTTTTGAATCACTATAACTTAAAATATTTTTTGGATATTCCGATGGATATTCCAATCTTCTTGCGGTAGAACAACTAATTAAAGAGATAAAAAGAAATAGAAAAATAAATAGATATTGTTTCTTTTTGTGTACCACTTTTATATTCATGTCCGTTGAACGCGACGCTGAGGGGCACGGAGCAAAGAGGATAAAATGAAAATCAAACAAGTTTTATACCGTGTCGCTTCGGTGCGGTTGTTAACTGTTTTCTTTAGGTTTTGTGTGATTATCAGCATATTTTTGTAGGTAGTATGAATATATTTTTTCAATTATTCTCCACGAAAAAACGGTCAATAAGACAGGAGACAATCCGAAGACTCCTAACATCTGGTTCAATCCAGAGAGTTGGCCGAGGGAAATCATCTTTAAACTTAAAAACACTAAAAGAGACACCGAAAGACAAAACCAAAAAAAGAATGTTGTTATTATGGAGATTAATCGGATTAGTCCCGAAACAGCAGAAACCAAAAAGGCGGTATCATAAGAATTGAAAAAATTATCGTCTTTGTTCATTTTTATTTATCTTATAGTTAACTATTGATTATATAGTTTCTGTATATCTTGGGAAATCATATCATATTTGCCTTGCGTTTAGACAGAATCTGTTGTTTTCTAACTGTATATCATGAAATTTGGGATGTTAGCCAGAAGCTGGATAACTACACCACATAAGTTTGTTCTTGATTCACAATTACCTAAAGAAATATAAAGCTCTGAAAGAAGTCTCAATAGAGTGGAGTACAGGAAGAAGGGAAAAAGCTGCCTAAGACCATCACAAGTGTTTTGTTTGAATCATATTCATTGTTATTCGTCGTATGCCTTATCACTCTCTTTGCAGGTGTTAGAAACGTTTTTGTATTTTGGTAGATCCAAAACGATTTTTCTCAGCTACTTCATCTTATGTGCAAAGCAGGGGATTCTCTGAGGGGGTGAACAATACCTACATATCTTGCGATTCTAGAAATCCAGGTTTTGACGATTATCAGATGAAATTCACAAATGCATTTAAAGTGCGTAACTACTTCTTAACCTCCAGATTCCAGTTAAATTCTCCGCGAGGACATTTCACACTAACAGGTACTGTACCTATCATGCTAAGAGATATCATTCCCTGGCACTGAGGGCACTTGAAAAGTTCCTCAAGATCCTGGAACGCTTCAACTATGGGAAGAAAATCCTCTTTTGCAAAATCCTTCCATTTTGTGTAATGAACATTTTCATTGATTCCCCATTGTTCCATCTGCGATCTTTCTATAATTTCATTTACTTCTGATTCCATTCTTGTATATTCTTCCACCTTTTTAGTGTCACCCCAACTGTTGGCTGATTGTTTAGCTAATTTCAGATACTTTTTGTAAGCTTCTTTAGCACCTTTTAAATAATCTCCAAGCTCCCATCTGCCATCGCTTCTGTAGCGAACATCTGCTTGCAATGAATCACAAACTGCTTCGTAGAAGAATTCAGAGTGTTCCCTGAGGTCCCCTGCAGCAGAAGTAACATCACTATCTTCAAGCTTCTTGTTGATTTTACCCCAAACATCAGTATCACTTTCGTATCTGGGACCAATATCTACATTCCATCCCTTGAACTCGATCAAATTTTTCTTGGTAACAACCCTGTCAGTATTAAGCTGCCTTGCCCAAGTTCTATTATGAGTGGTTATTACAAACTGACTGCTACGAAAAAATATGTTTAAAAGTTTACATATATTTCTTCTGTGACCGCTGTCAATCGACATTACAACATCATCAAGGATTATCATCCTGACCTTATCCTCAGCAATCTTTTTGTGGAGTGCAAGATACAAACACAATCCCATGCTATCCTGATGGCCTTCGCTGTGAAGAGCTCTTGGATGATGGCTTCCTCTCCCATAAAAGTCAACCTTCAAATCAAGCTGTGAACCTTCTGGCTTTAATTCAGCAGAAAAATTATCTTCATCTTTTCCGTGCAGGAATTTGTAATATGAAATAAAATCGTCTTTTACTGAATTGTATAGATTTTCAAGAACCTTATCTTTTGTTATTGCATAGACTTTTGATAATACGCTGGCCTTTTCAGCGCAGAGCTCTGAATCAGAATATTTATTTTTCTCATCAAAATAGCGTTCAAGTACTGGTTTTAGTGCTGTCAATGTGTCCCAGGCTTGTTGTTCTGGGGTTAATTTTTCAATTCCTTTTATTGCTTCTATTAGCTTTTCACAATGTTCTTCCCATTTCATCCCTGCCAGAAACTTTTTTATATCGTCTGTTATTATTTCTGTTGGATAACTATTAAAATCCTCTTTTAGAGCATCCGACCATTGAGATAATCTTTGCACCCACTCATTTAAATCCTTCTCTATATCCTTTAACTTTAATTTCTCGCATTTACTAACGACCTCATCTATATGCCCTTTTAGCTTTGTAACCTCAGTATCAATCTGAGTTCTTAACTTATTGATATCTTTTTCTAACTTTTCAGCTTCCTTTGCCTTATCCTGACGTTCGATCAAAAATGGCTTTAATCTGCCAGTAGCCCATTCAGTTAAACACAATGGGCATGAATCAGCTTCTTCTAAAAGAGATATGCCTAAATCGAGCAGACGTTTACTTGCAAGATCCTTTTTTAGCTTTTCATCTTGCTTTAATGTGATAACTTTTTGCCGGAGTTCTGTTTCAGTATTGTATATTTCATTGCCCTTCTCTTGAATAAGACCCTTTGCAGAAGAAAGAGTATTCATTAATAAATTAGGATCAACTCTATCGTCTTGTGTAATGGGCTTGATTCCTTCTTTTAATTTCTCATATTCCAGTTTTTCTAATGCTGTGCCTTTTAATGTTTCACGGCATTCATTCACTTTCTTTAGAACATTGTCTTCTGAAAATGATTCAATCTCTAATGCCGTCTTAATACTTGACATTGATTTATCGTAATTGACTTTATCGTTTTGCAGGGTTCTATCAAAGTCCCTTTTAATAGTTACGAGCATCTTTCTCAAATCTTCAACCATGCTCAAGTTTAATACTGCCTGAATTTCTTCTGCTCGTTTTCCTGCTTCTGCTGCAATGTATTTCAATATTTCAGAGCGAGATAAGACATGCTGTCCTCTTGCAGCAATCTCCAGTATCTCTTTTAATTTCTCATCCACGGCCCTTGAGCATATTAAATCTTTAGGTTTTGACATATCTCTTTGTAAAGTAATATGTTCATCAATGCCATCAATCTGAACTTTTGCAGTTACTCTTGCATCTTCTGGCTTCGCATCTATATGAGGACCATGCTCTTTTAGGCTTATTCCACGAGTCCCTCTTCCTGAGAGCCTTGATATGTCGCCAGTAAAAAGAAACTCTATTGCATCAACTACTGCACTTTTGCCGGAGCCATTTGGACCGTGAATTACAGTATTATGGCCATTAGGTTTAATATCGATTTTCTTTCTAATACCCCTGACATCCTCTATTTGAAGTTCGAGGATTTTCATTCTTTGCTTTCCTTCTTTAGAATCCTTACAATTTCTTCTTTCTTGAAATCCTCTATAACAAGCAGTTCTTTTAGCGAATCTATCAAAGGTTGCTTTATTGACTTTTCTTTTGACAGATTTTCTGCAAACTGGTCAATTATCTGTGTGAATATCGATCTTGAAATCATTTTTAATCCCCAGTCCTATTGCACTCTTCTCTACCAATCATAGCTAATACTTCTTCCGAGGGCTAAGCCTTATTTTTATGCTTATTCTACATTTGATAGAATTATAGGCGCCGGAGATACGATAGTCAATCCAGAGATACATAGATATAGATCTGAGGTCGCAACAATTTCCAGTTAAAAGCACCACCTATTTAATCAATTTGTCAAATGTTGAATTCAGGAAGGAACAGAAAGTAAGGCTACTTGTCCGACATACACCGTAATAGATGTTTACATTCTATTTGATTTTCCCTCCGTCACTTTGACTGTTTCAGTTTGTACATCATTTTATCTGCATCAGTTAGCAGTTTATCAAGGGTTTGTGGATTTTCAGGATCATGATAGGCAACACCAATACTTACTGATAATTTGTACTGCTTCTTGATTGTACTCCTTGGTTCTTTAACGCTTGTTCCAAGTCCGGCTTGACCGGACAATCCAGAAGCTATTGAAAACAATGGATTCCCCGATCCCTCCAAAAGAACGGCGGGCAAGCAAGTCGGGGAATGACCGACTATTTTAACGTCAACTTATACACGGACACTAACTGAAGTTTTTTATTATATCTCACTCTTTCTTCATAATAACATCATCAGCCCAGCTCAAGGCTGCTGATACGGTAGGAAACCCGATGATGCTTGTAGTTAGGATTAAGGCATGATATATTTCATCCGGTTTGGCACCTGCGTCAAGTGCTCTTTTTGCATGAGAATGAACGGATCCCTCAGACCTGATTGCGGCCGCAGCGGCGAGCTGAATCAACTGAGCTGTTTTTGCGTTAATAGGGCCAGCGGTACTCGCCACTTTCCCGAGATTCTTTGCTGCTGTAAAAAATTTACTGAACCTCTTCTTGATACTCAGATACTGATCCGGCAATTTTGACATTGCATCCACCTCCTCATTTTATACAAAGTTCTTGTGATATCCTTTGACCTTATTGGCAAATTCTCTCCCTAACTCATAGCAGCGCTTCTCGTCTTCGGCAGACGGTTTGTATACAACCTGAACTCATGGTTACAGTCTTTACAGACATATTCATAAGCAGGCATATAGATCTCCTTCTTGTTTGATGATTTGCGATTGTAATGTACGCAATTATATCAGTTATTGATTCCGTTTAGTACAGAACTCAATAAGTGTCTGGCACCCCTGAGAAATATTTTGGTTGGAATAAAGAAAAAAATATCCTGTCGTGTAGAATCTAAATTCACACGCTGTTAAAGGATAATTCTATCCTCTGAGAATTTTCTTAAATGCTTTTACAGTTTACAACTATTTTTTCTTGTGAGATGCACAGAATTTTGATTTCCCAGCTGCCGAATTCTTACATTCCTTTCCTTCTTTGGTTTTTGCAGCACATTTTGCTTTCATTGCAGTTGCCATGTTACCTCCTTATTTTAGTTTAGATAGATTGTATCACATTAAAAAATAGATTGGAAATATTTATAATTTATTTCAGAGGGAGAGATAAGATATCTAACCATTTTTTATTATGGATTTCTATGTGGACTATTCCTTTCCCAAGGAGTGATCTGATAACTGGACATTAAGCTACTGCCCACAGAATTCTATTAATTTACTTTTGGGACCATATGTTTGATCCTGAAGAGCTTTTTTCTTTCTTTGCTTGTCTTTTTTCTTTCAGGCTGTGCTGTGGTTTTTTCTTTGCATTTGGTTTTTGCTTGTTTTTTTCTTTGCTCATTAAATGCCTCCTTTATTAATAGTAATCATCATTATATCAGGTATTAGGGGTTTTTAGTTCAGGAAGAAAGTGATGACTGTTCTGATAATGTCTGAAATCTGAACTATTAACCTTTGCCCTCTCTGCCTTTTGCCTCGTCCCATAATTTATCCATCTCATCAAGTGTCATGTCAGACAATTTCCTGCCCTGGTCTGCTGCTTTCATTTCTATATAGCGGAACCGGTGGATGAACTTGCTGATGGTCTTTCTGTGGGCGTCTTCCGGATTGACTCCGATGAATCTTGAAATGTTGACAAGCATGAAAAAGATATCGCCAAGCTCATCTTCTATCATGTCCTTATTTTTTGTTCCCAGCGCCTCTTTAAACTCTTTCAGTTCCTCATCGAGCTTCTTTAAGACATCGTCGACCCTTTCCCAGTCGAACCCGACCCCGGCTGCCCTTTTCTGCAGCCTGTGTGCGCGAAGCAATGAGGGAAGTGTTTCAGGGACTCCTTCGAGTATGGATTCCCGCAGCTTACCCTCGCGTTTTTTCTGTACCTCCCATTGTGCAACTACCTCGTCTGATGTCGAACAGGTTGTATTTCCAAAGACATGGGGATGTCTTGATACCATCTTTTTGGCGATCTTATCAATAATATCAGGCATGTCAAACTCTTTGTTCTCTCTGGCTATCTGGGACTGGAAGACTATCTGAAAGAGCAGATCACCCAGTTCCTCCTTTATTTTTTCAGGATCATTTTCTTCGATCGCCTCAAGAAGCTCATATGCCTCTTCAATAATATAGGGTTTGAGCGTTTCTCGTGTCTGCTCCTTATCCCACGGACAGCCTTTCTCACCCCTGAGTTTCTCCATGATGTTTAAGAGTTCTTGAAGATCCATGATGTCTTAAAAAATACTTATTTTAGTAATCTCCCCTATACCCCTCTTTAAAAAAGAGGGGAATTAACTATCGTGCTTTTATCAAAAGCCCATTGAATCACCCTTTTCTTCCGCACTCGGGCGGATTCGCTGAGGCGAAAAAGGGGGATAGAGGGAATACTAATTATTTTTTCTTTCTTCCATAATAAATATATACTGTTATTGAGACAAGGATAATCGTTAACACAAAGATTATCACAGGTGTCAGTTGAAGATAAACTACTTTCTCAATATAGTGAATAATGAATGACCCTCTGTACGTAAGGAGCGGGTCATGTTTCTGCCTGAGCCATATTTCAAGATATGTCAGGGGACAATACCATCCAAATATCTGCATGATAACCGAAAAAACAAGACCTGTGATGTGGGATATCTTTATCAGGAGATATTTTCTACCTATGAATGCACCGATGATCAGGAAAATGATCCAGAGAAAATGGATAAGAACAAGAAAATCTGCTGCTAATTTATAGAGCATCTGGAAGTCATACTATATCCAGTATTATCTCCCGCTCTTCCATATCAATCCTGTCGATTCTGACCTTCAATTCTTTCCCTATGGTATAGGAACGTTTTGTATTTTTTCCAATAAGGCTTATGCGGGATTCATCGAACTGGTAGAAATCATCGGTCATGAAGGATACATGGAGAAAGCCCTCAACAAAAAAGTCTTTGAGTCTTACTTTTAAACCATAAGGAGTAATGTTTACAACCCTTGCATCAAACTCCTCTCCCACTTTATCCTTCATGAACCAGACCCTCATTGCGTCAATGACCTCCCTCTCTGCTTTCTCAGCAAGACGCTCTGTCTGTGAAGAAGTGAATGCAATATCAGGAAGGAGTTTATTGAATTCCTGTATCCGTTTTTCCGGCAGCTGCTTTTTATACAGCACCTCTCGTAATATCCGGTGAACAACAAGGTCAGGATAACGCCTTATCGGTGATGTGAAATGTGTATAACATTGAGATGCAAGGCCGAAATGGCCGATGTTTATATGTGAATAGCGTGCCTGCTTTAAGCTTCGCAATACCATATAATTGATGATCTCTTCCTCGGGTTTCCCTTTTATTGCCTTGAGAATATCCGGAAAATCTTTTGGTTTTAACGGGTGTTTCATCCTGCCGGCAGATTTCATTACCTTCATGATATTCTCAAGCTTTAATGGGTCAGGTTCCTCATGAATCCTGTAGAGAGCAGGGATGCCGGCAGCCTCGAGATGCTCAGCAACTGCCTCGTTCGCTGCGATCATGAATTCCTCTATGATCATATGGGCATAGTTTCTCTCTGCGCTCAGGATTGCTTCAGGCTTTCCCTGCAAGTCAAGCAAAACCTCAGGATCAGGCAGATCAAAGTCAAGGCTTCCCCTCGCAAGTCTCCTGTTCCTGAGTATACTGCATAGTTCTCCCATCAACTCGAAGTCCTGCAAGAGATAATCATATTTCCTGCGTTCATGCGAATCGTTATCAATGAGGATTTTCTTTACAGAGGTATACGTCATTCTTTCATCACTAACAATAACGCTTGGATAAAATTTCGCTGCAACCCTGTTCCCATCTCTGTCAAAATCCATTTCTACAGTAAAGGCAAGTCTCTCGACCTTTGGCTTCAGACTGCAGAGATCTTCAGAAAGTTCCCGGGGCAGCATCGGAAGAACCCTGTCCGGGAAATAGACACTCGTCCCCCTTTTTCTGGCTTCAATATCGATTACCGAATTCCAGTCGACATAAAATCCGACGTCTGCAATGTGAACAGAGAGCGTATACCCATGTTTTGATGTCTTTATAGAGACGGCATCATCAAAATCCCTGGCACGCTCACCATCAATCGTTACTGCAGGAAGCGACCTCAGGTCTTTTCTCCTATGTGCCCCTGGTCCTGTGCCTTCTGTTTTACGCTGAAACAGGGGCATTGTAGCCTCACGAACAGCACGCGGGAACCTTCTCGGAAGATCGAATTCATCAATAATAGCCTCGACCTCGGCTCTGGGATCTTCAGCTTTCCCTATAATCTTCACCACCCTGCCGGAAGGCGGCTTTCTGTCTGACGGATAACTTATTATCTCAGCAATAACTGTTTCTCCATGTTTTGCCCCTCCCCTGTCCTTCCGGGCAATCGTAAGGTCAAAATTCAGCGCCTTGCCTTTAGGCCTTACATAGAGCGCTGTTCTTGTCTCCTCAAATGTGCCGGCTATTTTTGTGCATGACCTCTCAAGGATCCTTATTATTCTTCCCTCACGTTTATGGGAATTTTCAACGCGTGCAAGAACCCTGTCATTATTCATTGATCCGAGCGTTGCCCTGGCCGGGACAAAAATATCCCTCTCTCCCGGTTTTTCCATTATCACGAAACCGTAGCCTTCCTTGTGGGATTCGAAATATCCGGTTGCAAGATTCATATCTTCAGAAGGACCGTAGAGACCTTTCCGTGTAAGAACAAGCTCTCCGGATCGTACCATTATTCTCAGTATGTTCTTCAGTGCCCTGGCCTGTTTATGGTTCAGCTTCATGAGAGAAACGATATCCCTGAAACAAAGAGGTCTCCTGGTCTCTTCCCGGAAGAATGTGAGAATGGTTTCCTTATTCAGCATCTTTTTATTGAAGTTTTATACAGATTCTTTTAAAATATTAATAGTTACAAATATACTGTTCTGAACTATTATAAAAGATTCAGTTATCATTACCAAGTATCTTCTATGCCGGATAGCCGCCAAAATGCCTTTAATTGACAGTTTTAGCCAATTGTGATAATTTCAATAGACACACAATGATAGATAAAGCAGCCACCATAAAAGAAGCACAGAAGTATCTTGCCCGCGGACAGGTAGATAAAGCTATTGCTGAATGGGATAAGGTGGCGAAGGAACATCCTGACGGCAATACCTTTAATACTGTTGGTGACCTATATCTTAAAAAAGGCGATAAAACAGAAGCTGTAAATTCATTTCACAGGGCTGCAGATATTTTCCGGAGGGAAGGTTTTGCTCTCAAGGCTTTAGCGCTATATAAAAAGATACTGAATATCAATCCCCCAGACGCCCTGGCACTCCAGGCCCTTGGTGAACTCAATGAAGCCAAAGGACTTGTTTCAGATGCAATAAAATTTTATCTTGCAGCTGCTGATACGCTTTCAAAAGAGGGGAAAAAGGAGCAACTTCTCGAAATATATGAAAAGATCCTTGCTCTCTCTCCAACTAATATACCTCTGAGGAGCAAGGTTGCAGAAATATATGGCAGAGAAGGGCTTATCTCAGAGGCAGCAAAACAGTACTTCACTATTGCAAGGATTTATGCTGAGAAGGGCGAAGCAGAAAAGTCTATCGGATTCTATCAGAAGGTCCTTGAGGTCCAGCCGTTAAACAGAGAAGCGATTATCGAGTTAGGCAACCTTTATGAGAGGACTGGTAATCTTGAGAAGGCGGTTGCACAGATAAGAGAAGCGGCCAGCCTGTTCCCGCAGGATGTGGATATAATGCTGAGGAGTGCAGAAATCCATATGATGATCGAAAAATATGATGAAGCAAAGGAGTCTCTCAGGCAGATTACCGAAATTGAGCCGGCTAATATTAAGGCAAGACGCATACTCGGGGATATATATATTAAAGAGGGAAATAAAGAAAAAGCATGGTCTGAGTATATTCCTGTCCTCGACGAAATATTACTTGAAGAAAATTATGACGATGCTATTAAGCTCCTTGCGAATTTCAGGGATATAGACCCTTTGGAGACCGGGAAAAGACTTGTTTCACTCTATATGCAGCTTGGAGATCAGCTCCAGGCAGTCCGTGAGCTTTGTTCTATCGGGGAGTTATTTATTGAACAAGGCAAGCAGAAAGAAGCGCTCAATTGTTACAGAGAAGCCCTTAAAATCTCACCTGATGACGATTCTGTCAAGACAAGGGTAATTGAACTCGAGAAAGATATCGGCAAGGAACATATCTCAATCGGCGCTGAAAAAACAGTCGATGAAGCTGTTATTGAAATAGATATCTACCTCAGGTACGGTCTTTATGACAATGCAAGGAACCTCCTTGAAACCTTCACAAAGAAAGAGCCTGATAATATAGACCTCCATTTAAAACTGAAATCTTTATATGTTGAGACAGGTGACAAGGAGAAAGCTGTTGGAGAATATCTTATTTTGCATGAACTCTATATAAAGGGTGGTGAAGTTGTAAACGGTGAGCGGATGATTCAGGAAGCGCATGAAATAAGCCCTGAAGACCCGAGACTCGCTGGTATGATTGCACCTCCGGCATCTGACGAAGAAGAAATTGCCGTCCCGCCTTCTGAAATGCCTTCTATAGAGGATTATAGTGAGGAGATAGCAGAAGCAGATTTCTACTCAAGGCAGGGATTGATTGATGAGGCCCGGGAGATTCTGGAAAGACTGCAGTCCCTTTTCCCCGGGGATAGAGAAATAAGCCGGAGACTGGAATCTGTCGGTCAGGTAGTGGAGGGTGGGGAAAAGACAGAATATACAGCTGAAAAGAAAGAGGAGGAGCCTCAAGTCACTGAGGAGGAGGCCCTTGCGGTGGAAGAGATCGCTGAACCCGCACTTGACAGCGATGTGCTGGATATATTTAATGAATTCAAGAGAGGACTCGAAAATGAGCTTGAAGAAGAGGATTACGAAACACACTACAACCTCGGAATAGCTTATAAGGAAATGGGTTTGATCGATGATGCTATACGGGAATTCCAGAGATCCCGAAAGGACCCGAAGAAATTTGTCAATTCTTCAAATATGCTCGGCATATGTTATATCGAAAAAAACCTCTACCCCCTTGCAATAGACGTATTAAAGGATGCTATTGAAAAAATGGAGGACCGGGGTGAATCTTATTGGGCAATGCATTACGATCTTGCCGGGGCATATGAGAAAAACGGAAATATAAAAGAGGCTCTCGATATTTATACGCAAATCTATGGATGGAATTCAAAATACCGTGCTGTTTCTGATAAGATAGATCAGTTGAGAACAAGTGTTATAGAAAGTACTGAACAAAAGAAACCAAAGGAAAGGAAGGACAGGGTATCGTATCTTTAGCCCTCCAGCCTCAAGCTTGCAGGCTGGGAGGGCATTTCGGAATATGGATTATTTAGAATATTATGGCCTGAAAGAACATCCCTTTTCCAATATAGTTGACAGCAGGTTTTACTATAACAGCCCCCTGCATTCTGATGCCCTTATCAAACTGCGTTACGCAGTAGACACACGAAAAGGACTTTCTGTTGTAATCGGCGGGATAGGGACAGGTAAGACTACACTCGCAAGAAGGTTCCTTGAAGAAATGGATGAGAACTCATATGAGGCAGCTCTTCTTGTGGTTGTCCACTCAAGTGTTAGCTCAGAGTGGCTTTTCAAAAAATTTGCAATGCAACTCGGCGTTAAGGATGTGAAGGACGACAAGGTCGAACTTCTCACACAGATTTATAAAAGACTGTACGAAATTATTGAAGAAGACAAAAAGGCGGTGGTCATGATAGATGAGGTTCAGATGCTGAATTCAAAGGAGATTATGGAAGAATTCAGGGGCCTTCTGAACATGGAATCGAACGATGGGAAAATGATCAATATTATTTTTTTCGGGCTATCAGAGCTTGAAGATGTTCTTTCCCTGGATGAACCGCTGAAACAAAGGGTTGCTGTCAAGATCAGGTTAAAGGAGTTCTCTGAAAAGGATACAAATGACTATATAAAGCACAGAATGAATATTGCAGGGTGCAAGAAGGAGATTTTTTCAGAGGAAGCGATCAAGCTGATATATCAGTGTTCAAATGGAACTCCCAGGCTCATAAATACTGTTTGTGATAATGCACTCCTCGAGGGATATCTGTCTAAGGCGGGCAACATAGACGGTTCAATTATAAATACTGTTACGGTTGACCTTGGTCTGTGCATTAAGGATAAATGATATATCTTTAATCTTTAGCGTTACAGCATATTTAGAGAGTTCTATCCTGATCCTGGAAGGATACCAGATGTCCCCGGATTTTTCCGGATTTTCATAGTAAATATTCAGTTGCCTGTTTTCTTCAAGGGATATAATCTGCTTTTTCGGGAACATGGTCTTTCTGTCAAGCCATAACGTTCTTGTCAGGTTCCTGATAATATAATAGTCTTCTTTTTCTTCTATTTCAAAATCTTCCATGTCCCACCAGAAAATGCAGTCCCTAAGGCCATAGGTGAGTATTATGCTTTTGTTTCTGTCGACAGCAGGAGCGCTTTTTATGAAACCGTTTTCAGATGTGATCTCGAATGCAAGGAACCCGAATGAATATATACGCATGGTCAGATTACCATTGCGCGACATATTTACAACCCCGTCTCCTCTTATTTCTGAATCGTCTTTTTCAAAGGTTATGGAAAATGTAGTATCTATCGATGAGATATTGTTTTTTGAAGACAGTGCCTCTCTTACATCGATCCCCTCGTAAACAGGCAGTTCTACCCGCTTTGCTGTGCAGGAACATGAGAATAAGATGCAACTAATTAAAAACAGCGTCGAGACACTCTTCAACATTTCTTGTCCCTATTATCTCCAATCCAAAATTGCCTTTTATTTTATCAGAGTTGCCGAAAGGCATTATAGCACGCTTAAAACCGATTTTTGAAGCCTCCTTTAAACGTGTCTCTGCCTGCGTGACAGCCCTTATTTCACCGGAGAGCCCAACCTCACCAAATACAAATATTTTAGGATCAACTGGGATATCCCGCAGAGAGGAAGTTATCGTAGTGATGATCCCGAGGTCAACGGCTGGTTCGATCAATTTTAGCCCTCCAACCACATTCACAAATACATCCATCCCTCCGAGCTGAAGACCCACCTTCTTTTCAAGCACAGCTACAAGGAGGTTTACCCTATTAAAATCGAAACCAATGCTTGTTCTGCGGGGCATGCCGAAATTTGTGCGGGAGACGAGCGACTGTATCTCAACCATCAACGGTCTTGTGCCCTCCATGCTTGCTACAACAACCGAACCTGAAACATTCAACGGCCTTTCGAGCAGAAAAAGCTCTGAAGGGTTTTCAACCTCCAAAAGCCCGGAGTCGGACATCTCAAAGATACCGATCTCATTTGTTGAACCAAAACGGTTTTTTACGGTCCTGATGATACGGTATGGATGTCCCCTGTCCCCTTCAAAATACAACACGGTATCCACGATGTGTTCGAGGACACGCGGTCCGGCAATCGCTCCTTCCTTGGTTACGTGGCCTACAAGGAATACAGGGATATTTGACCTTTTCGCAAAAAGCATGAGCTTTGCAGCGCATTCCCTGATCTGACTTACAGAGCCGGGTGCGGATACCAGTTCCTCTGTGTAAGCTGTCTGTATGGAATCAATAACCATTGCCTTTGGAATAAGTTTTGATGCTGTATGTATAACGGATTCAAGAGAGGTCTCTGAAAGCAATATGATATCTTCAGAATTTACCGAGAGTCTGTCGGCCCTGATCTTAATCTGTTCAGCAGATTCTTCACCTGAGACATACAAGACTTTGCCGTACTTTTTTGAAAGACCCGAAAGGGCCTGCAAGATGAGCGTGCTCTTACCAATGCCTGGGTCTCCGCCAATAAGTATTACCGAGCCGCTTACAACACCTCCACCAAGAACCCTGTCGAGTTCTCTTATGCAGGTGGATGTCCTCTGTTCATGTCCGCTTGTGACAGCGCTTAAGGGCTGAGGTTCTGATTTGCCGAGATGAGAGGTGATTGACGAATGGCGGGCAGAGGATTCTTTTTTTTCCTCTGCAAAACTGTTCCAAGCCCCGCAGTCAGGACATTTCCCAAGCCACTTCGGACTCATATAGCCACATGACTGACACTGGAAAAAGGTTTTAATTTTCGACATAGCGTTTCATACCATGTTAATTATAGCAAAATTTTCATAGCTGTTCGTGAGCCGAGCGATAGTATGGGTTTGCTCCGGACATACAGAAGAGAATTTTGGAAGAAGCTTCTTAATTTTTTCCTCTCAAAAGTCGCAAGGTCTCCTCATATATCTTTTTCCGCGGGCCAATAGCTACAATTTCAATAACCCTTTCTTTGTTGATCTTGATTCGATAAATGACTCTGAATTTGCCGACCCGAAAGCTCTGCATCCCTGCAAGTTCGTCTTTCAATGCTTTTCCCGCCTGGGGATCAGTTAGAATCGTTTGCAATGCAGCCTTAATCTTTCGTTTCAGATTGGGATGAAGAGAGCGGACAAGCACTGTCGTCTCATCAGGTACTCTCAGCTTATACATCGGGAGCTTCATCTGTCAAAAAGCTCCTCAAGTGTATAAAGTTTTGCTTTCCCTTTTTTAAGCTTATCGAGACCTTTTTTTACCTCGTCCATAAACCCGGCATCGGAACGGATAGCAACAGTCTCCTTCCATCCTTCAAACTCATCCGGGCTGATCAATACAGCGACAGGGGAGCCATTTTTGGTAATAACGACCTCTTCATCCGTTGTATATACAGAATCCACCAGGCTGCTTAGCTTCATTTTTGCCTCAGACACTGATAATGTTTTCATTATTGTCCTCCTTTCCAGTCAACCTGAATATTGACTAAGATAACAAAAAGGGAATGTTATGTCAATTTTGTTCCAGTATGCACCGGTGTGAAATGCTTCCTGAACTGTTGATGTTTGAATCCTGCCTTAAAATACCACATTACAAATGGAAATCTATAAGATAAGGGTTCCTGTGGTCTTCATTTTTTTTCATTTTACTTCATTGACAAAGACATCATCGTGTGCTTTACTTTATAAAGTTTTTGTGCATTGTACAAATTATGTAATTTTGATAAACCTTGCAAAAAAGAAAGGAGAGTGAAGAAATGAAAGTACTGGTGAGACCGGCAATTTTAGTTGCAGCCTTGTTATTAGTCACTAATATGGCATTTGCTTTATGTTATCAATTGATTTGCTATGACATTATTGCAACTCAGGAGAACGGCAATACGAACAGTGATTTCTGGGAAGTGTGTCTTAACAATGACGGTACTGGTTATTTGTTTAGTGACAACAATCCAGGTAACACCTATGCTCTTTATTTATTCGGTGGCGGTCCGGGATGGTTTAATACAGATGGGAGTCCTAAATTTGGTGAAAATCCCAACTGGATCACATGGATAGGAAATCCCAACTGGACCACATGGATAGCCCATGGCGCAAATGAATCCGGTTTCTTACAACCCATAGGCCAAGGCTCTTCAAAAGGAGTCCTGCTCACAGGTGAAGGAGTACGCAATGGAATCAGATACACAGTACAAGGGAAGATAGTTCCTTGTAACCAGAGACCTAATAATTAAAAGTGATTTAAGGCCTTATTCATTTACTAACGAATAATAAGGGGCTTGGTTATTCCAAGCCCATTTTTATTGGTTTTCTTGCTTCCTGAATCCCTGCAAGACTGAAGATTATAAGCGGGAATCCGCATATTGTTGTATAACACGATTCTCTCTGCTTGTAGGTAAACAAAAAATACTTGCTTAGTACGGCTCCTAACTTTTGTCCCTTTTGTTCGTAGTGCGGATTGGTTGTCAAGGATTGGTTTGACTAATATGACTACTATGACTATAATACAATTTAACCAGATTTAAGAAAGGGTGGTTATTTTATGAAGGCAATGAGCCTCGCAGATGCAAAAGCGAAACTGTCTCAGGTTGTTACTGATGCCGAGTATAAAAAAGAGCGCACAGTGATATCAAAGCACAACAAGCCTGCTGCAGTAGTCATTGGATATGAAGAGTACAGGAAGCTCGAAACATTGGAAGATATGTATGAATCCAGGCTGCTTGAAGAGTCCTTAAAAAAGGGGAAGTTTGTTTCCCTCGAAGACACGGCAAAGAGGCTGAAAATTGAGATATAAACTCGACATTTCAGAGGATGCTCTCTCAAAGCTCGAAGACTTTGGTATGTCTAACGCAAAAATCCTCAGACAGGTGTTTATTAAAATCCTATCTCTCAGGAGAAACCCAAAGCCTCAGGACTGTAAAGAGCTACAGAATTTCACTCATGCAGGCTTTAAGGGGTACCGCGTGGACCAGGGAGAATATCGCGTTATCTACGCGGTAGACGAAAAGAACAAAACTGTAAAAGTCGGCACTATCCTTAATCGAAACGAGGATTATAAGGAGCTGAAACACAAGAAATAGTGCTTGGTGATATGATATAATAGTCTTGCTTATTCGCAGGCTTTAAAAAACCCTAAGCTGCATCGGTAAAGGGTTTCCTATTTATTTTGATCTAACGGATACCAACAATGAATGGATTCAGGTCAGAGGGAGTACAATCAAAAAGTGTGTAAATAGATAAAAGGCGGTGTATCCTTTTAAGTTGAACTCGAAATCAACAAAAGAAAGGAGACACCACCATGGGAAAGGGTATCACTGAGACGGTAAAACCGTCAA
>JBAQLU010000227.1:0-11994 GCA_049302065.1 Thermodesulfovibrionales bacterium | reverse complement strand
ACCCTGGATTCCCCGATCAAGTCGGGGAATGACATTCTTAAGTGCATGTTTTTTCGTCATTCCCGCGGAGGCGGGAATCCAGTCATTCTTCTCATTCGATGTTCTTCAACTTTTTTACGAAAGAACCTTTGTTTTTTGATTTCATTATTATCTCTTTCATCTCTCTTACGGCTTTCTCCATTCCAACCAGCACAGCCCTTGATATAATGCTGTGCCCTATGTAGAGTCCTCTGATTCCTTGAATGGATGCGACTTTTGAAACATTGAAATAATTAAGGCCATGACCTGCGTTAACCAGAAGACCAGCATCTAATCCATATTTAACAGCATTAATAACGCGGATCAATTCCTCTTCCTGTTTTTTCCCCTTAGCATTAGCATACATACCGGTATGTATCTCAACCATATCAGCGCCTATCTGCCTCGATATTCTAATATCATCAGCATCCGGATTTATGAATAGGCTTACCGGCATACCAGCGCTCTTGATCTTTTTTATCGCCTCTTTGATATGGTTTTTTTGGGATTTGACGTCCAGTCCGCCCTCTGTTGTAAGTTCCTGTCTTTTTTCAGGCACAAGCGTAACCAGATCAGGTTTTATTCCGGCAGCGATGCCTGTCATTTCTTTTGTTGCTGCCATTTCAAGGTTCAGTTCTACCGGGACAAACTCCTTTAAAAGCTTCAAATCCCTGTCCTGGATATGACGCCTGTCTTCCCTGAGATGAACGGTAATTCCATCTGCACCGCCAAGTATTGCCAGAGTGGCAGCCATAACCGGGTCAGGATCGATTCCCCTCCTGGCCTGTCTTATTGTTGCTATATGATCAGTGTTAACACCGAGTATCATGTAACTTCTCCTTTTTCAGCAAGACGTATTGTCAAAACTTAACCACAGAGATCACAGAAAAAGCATTAACTCTCAATATTTTATAAGAGAGTTTGTTTCCTCCCCTCTGTGCACTCTAAATTATCTCTCCGGTAATTTCCTTTAAAGGATATTCTTTTTGAGAAGAAGCAACCACTGAGTTCACAGAGCTTTTAAAAAATCTAAAATTCTTTTTCTCTGTGTTCTCTGTGGTGAATTTCTGTGGTTTCATATTTTCCTCTCTTTTTTCATAAAACTTTTGACATTATCCAGCAAGATATGGTTAATCATACTATACAGAAGTTATTTTTTGATATTTCTGTTTTCCCTTGCCTTCCGTATGACCGAAAGATTATATGAGGCTTCACTGTAATCATGCTCAAGTGCAAGGGCAGTCTGGAATTCCCTCTCTGCTTTTTCCAGCAGACCCATTTTGTGATAAATAATCCCGAGGTTGTTATGAGCAAACGCATATGATGGATTAATCTGTATTGCTTTTTGATAGTAAGACACAGCTTCATCAAGCCGTCCCTTATCAGACAACGCAATCCCAAGATTATTATATGCATATGCATAGTCAGGATTGAATTGTATGGCCTTCTGATAATACCATATGGCTTCGTCAAGTCGTCCCTTAGCCCGCAATATATTCCCGATATTATTGTAAACTTCAAAGAGATCAGGCGCCAGCATCAGCACTTTTTTGTATACGGCAATAGCTTCATCCAGTCGCCCTGTCCAGTACAATGCAGCCCCAAGGCTATTATATGCCTCAACAGAATATGGGTTGATCCTCAATGCTTCCTGATAATGGTAGAGAGCTTGATCAAATTCCCCTCTTCCGGCAAGAGCGTATCCAAACCCAACATGTGAGGTATAACTGTCTGGCGACTTTTTCACGGAGTCCTCCCAGAGTGTGTAATTGTCTTTCCAGACCTGATTTCTGTTTATTGTCTGAAATGCAAACAAACAGATAATAACACCAATACATATGAACAACAAATAAGCCAGTTTGCCCTGCAATATTCCTCTACAATAGAGCTTTCTAAACAGTATTGCAAAAGATAACGCAAACCCGACTGAAGGAAGGTAGAGATATCGTTCGGCAAACACTGATTCAGTATGAAAAGCAGGGAAATAGAGCATCGGGATCAAGGGGATAACGATCCATAGCAGGGTAAAGAACAGGCCTGCATTTTTCTTTTTTGCATATATCGCCATAGCAAAAAAAACACCTGTTACTAATATTGAAATGACTGCTTTGCCTGCAAGAAATGTTGAAACAGGATGAAATACGTGAACCACATTGAAATCTGAAGGGAAAACAAGCATGGTAAGATACTTGCTTATCAGTGGAAAAACATTGACTGCGACATCAACTGCGCTGTATTGGACATTGTCCTTTATATGTATCAGGCCGCCGACCGCGATAGTTCTCAGAGTAAAAAAGATAGCCAATGCGGCCATGAAAGGCGCATATCTTGAGAATATTATTTTTATAACCGGCTGTCCTGCCCCATCCTTTCGAAAAATTCCCTTACTAAATGCGAAGTCATATACGAAGAGTAAAAAAGGAAGAATTACAGCAGTTATCTTAAACAAAGTGGCAATCAGAAAAAGAAAGGCTGATATGATAAATGCATATGATTTTTCACCTGATGACCGGATATAGACAAAAAGAGAGAGCAGGCAAAAGAGGGACATGAGGCGTTCGCCCAGCGCCGAAATCCAGGCAACCGCTTCTGTATGCACAGGATGTACGGCAAAAAGGAGTGATGCTATTAATGGAAAAAGAATGTTCTTCTCCTGAAACATCTGGCCGAAAAGCTCAAGACCAAGAAAAAATATTATCACGGTAACTATCGCATGTACGATGATACTCGTGAAATGGTATCCAGGAGGATTGTTCATAAAAAAATGATACTGCAGCATGTTTACTACAAAACGCAGAGGATGGTAATGGCTCGTTGGATAATCAGTCAGCTTAAATCCCCATGAATGCGAAAAAAAAATCTGCTGCAGGAATTTTATATCTTTTATCCACGGATTATTCACTATCTCTAATTCGTCATCATACACGAAATCATTGTGCAGGGTATTGGCATATACTCCTGCAGCGATAAGAAAAAGAAACAGCAGTATAATCCATTTTGAGACATGGAAATGCCGGATTAACATTTCTTCAAATGTTTCTTTGCTTTTTTGTCGCAAAATAAAAGCGTTTTCATCTGCCGAAGAAGAATCACTATCCCTGCAGAGATTCGAGGAATTCTCTTAGTATTGTTCCAGCATCAGCAGATCCTCGGTAACTGGTCGCCGGAAAGCATCTCGACGATCCTTGTACCACCAATGGCAGTCTTGAGCAACACCATGCCGGAAGGAGATTCCTTTACCTCTCCGATAATGCGGGTTTCTTTTCCAAGCGGATGTTTTTTCATAATCTTCACAAGCGGCTCTGCAACTTCAGGTTTCACTATTGCGATAAGTATACCCTCATTCGCAACATACAGTGGATCAAGACCAAGGAGCTCACATGCCCCTTTTACTCCCTGTGGCACAGGTATGGCCTCTTCTTCTAAAAAGATGCAATAACCTGAGTCAACAGCAATCTCTTTTAAGGTCGTTGCGAGACCACCTCTGGTCGGATCTCTCATGGCATGTATTTCTTTTGTTTTTTTCAGCATCCTGTCAACAAGACCGTTAAGAGGCGCTGTATCGCTCACAACAGGCGGGTTAAAACTCAGGCCGTTTCTCTCGGCAATAACAGAAATCCCATGGTTGCCAATCGGACCGCTGATAATGACCTTATCAGACGGCCTGACCTTGAGTGGAGATATATCAATGCCCTTTTTTATCAGTCCAATCCCTGATGTATTGATAAATATGCCGTCGCCCTTGCCTTTATTTACAACCTTGGTATCCCCGGCAACTATCTTGACTCCGGCCTTAAGAGCAGCAGATGACATGGATGTAAGTATCTTCTTCAAATCATCAAGGGGAAACCCCTCTTCAAGAATCAGTCCTGCTGTAAGATAAAGAGGTTTTGCTCCGACCATGGAAAGATCATTAACAGTACCGTAAACAGCAAGCTCTCCGATATTTCCACCGGGGAAAAAAATAGGTGAGACAACATAAGAATCTGTTGTAAAGGCAAGCTTTCCCGGATCTATCCTGTCAAGTACTGCTGAGTCATTCAGTGCTTTAAGCTCAAATTGAGGCACAAAGTGTTCCCGTATTAACTGATACATCAACCTTCCACCACTGCCGTGACCGAGCAGAATCCTCTCCATCTGAGTAGCCTCCTGATTTATTTAGTTTATTTTAACATACCGGAATATCTGTTATATATACTAATGAGTTCATAAGTAAGGACACCTTTAAACACCCTCCCCTTTATCCCCTCCCCTCAATCCCGAAAGCTTTCGGGACTCTCCCTTGAGGGGAGAGGGCAAGGGTGAGGGTGTGTGGCTTTACTTATGAACTCCTTAGTAACTTTGTTTCTGTACCTGTACCTCTATCTATATTTCTGCTGTTTCAGGCGGGATCCATATTTCTGAAAGGAATAAAGGCAGTTCAGCAGCGCATACCGGCCCTATCCTCACTTGCCATCCGGTCAATTTCTCAATATCCCCTTTGAGAGAATAAGCAAGGCCCGGAATTATCATTTCCTTAGCGCTTACTTTTTCTTCCATCCCTGCCTCTTTTAAGGCTTCACAGACCTTTTCAGCTGTTAGGGTTTGATAAATCATTGACATATCAACTGTATTTCCATCTGTATTCACAAATATGATATAGAACGGGCATACTGTTGTCCCGAGAACCGTCATGAGAACCTGTTCAGTATATTCATTGTTTCCCGAAATGAGCACAAGAGATTCACGGGCAGGTTTATTTAATTCGACAAGTCCGGTGAATCCTGGCCTTGGGTGAGGAAGAAGTGGTACCTCAGGCCATAATTCTTCAATTTTCTGGATGGCCTTCAGGCTATATGCCTTATTTTTAGTGATGACAGAACAGTCCTGAGGCTTCTTTATGCCAGTTTTAATTGCTTCTATAAATGCATCACAGGAAGAAAAACCACATTGATTACAATCACCTTGATGAAAATATCTTAAGAAATTAATCTTCTCATAATATAAGTCTGCAAAAGTCAATTTTAATTACTTTATCACTCCAGAATACTTGTAATAGGCTGCGCAGCTTCCCTCTGTACTGACCATGCAGGCGCCCACAGGATGCTCGGGGGTACATGTCTTGCCGAAGAGCTGGCAATCGGTTGGTATCATTTTACCTCTGAGAACCTGGCCGCACTGGCAGCCTTTCGGCTCCTGGCCGTCGGCTATTTCAATGTTCAATACCCTGTTGATATCCCAGCGTTTTTTATCTTCCTTTAATTTCAGTCCGCTTTGGGGTATTACTCCTATGCCCCTCCAGTTTGCATCGCATGGCTCAAAGTATTCGTTGATAAGCGACACAGCCTTTTGATTGCCTTCCTTTTTTACGACCCTTGTATACTGTATCTCTATTTCTGCCCTTCCGGAAGCTATCTGTTCAAGAAGCATCATGATAGCTGTAAGAATATCATCTGCTTCAAACCCTGTTACAGCAGACGCTATTTTGTAATCGGATGCAATAAATTCATATGGTTTGCTTCCAATAATCGCACTGACATGGCCGGGAAGGATCAATCCGTCTATCTTAAGATCAGGAGAATCAAGAAGGGCCTTGAGAGCAGGCGGGACTATCTTATGTGCAGAATATATATAAAAATTTTCAAGCCCCATTCTTTCTGCTTCGGAGAGTGTTCCGGCAACAGCCGGTATAGTTGTTTCAAACCCTGTTGCAAAAAATACTACCTTTTTATCCTTATTTTCTGCAGCGAGTTGCAATGCATCCATAGGTGAATAGACTATTTTGATATGGGCGCCTTCTGCCTGTGCATGAAAAAGGGACTGCTTTCTACTGCCAGGCACTCTCATCATGTCGCCAAAAGTAGAGAGTATGCAGCTGTCGAGTTTCGAAACTGCAATGGCATAATCCACGTCTTTTATAGGGGTAACGCAAACAGGGCATCCGGGGCCGCTCAGGAGGCTGATTTCTTTAGGGATGACCCCTCTGATTCCATGCCTGAATATTGCTACTGTATGTGTGCCGCATACCTCCATGAATTTTACCGGTCTTCCGACAGAATCCATTAAACTTTTTATCTTCTCAACTGTCTTGTTCATTTGCACTCCTTTATATTGCTTTAATTGGTTTTACTAATCTAATTAGTATCTGTGTATAAACTGTTAAACACCCTCACCCTTGCCCTCTCCCCTCAAGGGAGAGGGTAGTAAAATCGCCCCTCCCTTGAGGGGAGGGGTTGGGGAGGGTGTTAAAATCTCGACTTTATACACAGATACTAATTATTCTCACTCTATACCTGCCTTTATCCTCTCTCTGATTATATACGCCTGGCCAAGGGATATTCCAGCGTCATTCGTAGGCACTTTATCGTGTGTATGCACTATCATACCTATTGATTGAAGCCTTGCGATAGCCCTTTCCAGGAGATATATGTTCTGGAAAACACCTCCGCATAGGATAACATCTTTTATCGAATTCAACGATGAAAGCTTTTCTGTAACCCTTACAATGACAGTGACAATAGTATTATGGAATCTGGATGAAATAATGCCTTTATCTTCTTCTCTCCGTAAATCATCTATAATCCGTAAAAAAGTATGTGAAAAATCGATCTCCATAGTATCTTTGAACTTTATATCAACAGGATAATCATCAACCACATCAGGTCTTGTTATGGATTCAAGGGCAATCGCTGCCTCACCCTCAAATGTATTTCTATCACATAACCCTATCAGAGCAGATACTGCATCGAACAGCCTTCCTGCGCCTGATGACAGGGGAGAAAATTGTCTGTTACCTGCTATCTTCAGGATATCCTGAATCCTGTCATCGCCGTACTTATCAATGAAATTGATGGATTTAAGGTAATGGATCGTCTCATCACCGGCGATAGCCTTAATATAGCTTACAGCTATCCTCCACGGCTCTTTTACCGCAGCCTCGCCTCCGGGAAGCGGAATATATTTAAAATGGCCTGCCCTCCTGAAACCTTTTATATCAGCTATGAGGATTTCCCCTCCCCACAGGTTTCCATCTGTACCGTATCCGGTTCCGTCAAAGGATATCCCGATAACCTTATCCTTGAGTCCTTTTTCAGCCATTACAGATGCGACATGCGCATAGTGGTGCTGAATCCCGATCTTCTTTATATCTTCCTGTCTTAACGCCCACTGTGTGGATAAATACATCGGATGGAGGTCATAGGCAAGGGCCTCTGGTTTTACCCTGTAGACAGCTTTCAGGTTTTTAAGAGTTTCCTCAAAAAACTGTAATGTCTCATAATTTTCCATATCACCGATATGCTGACTCGGTATCGCAAAGCTCCCTTTTGTAAGAGTGAATATATTCTTTAAATCAGCGCCGCATCCGAGCACCTCGGGGCCGTCATCATGCAAGGGGACCGGATCCGGTACATATCCCCTTGAACGACGGATAAAGGATAGTGATGGGGTGTTGCTCATTAATCGTACGACTGAATCATCAACCCGCATGAAGATGTCCCTGTTGTGAACAAGAAATGCATCTGCGATATCCGAGAGTTTGGAAAGAGCTTCGGCATTATCAATAACTATCGGTTCCTCTGAGATATTGCCGCTTGTCATGACAAGAGCATCAAAGTTGGTAATCCCCCCATGCCCCCCTTTAGTAAAGGGGGGTAAGGGGGGATTACTGGTATTGTTCTTTGTATCATCCATGGGATAATAAAAAAGCAGATAGTGCAATGGTGTATATGGCAGCATAAAACCGATACAGGGATTTTTCGGAGATATATCTTCAGGTAAATTATTTTTTATTTTCTTTAATAAAACAATAGGTCTTTTATTCGAAACGAGAACCTTTTCTTCTTCTCCGGATACTTCACAGAATTTTCTGATTGTTTCAATATCAGGCGCCATCAGGCCAAATGGTTTGTTGCTCTTTCTCTTTTTCAGCCTCAGTCTCTTCACCGCAGCTTCATTAGTTGCATCACACGCGATATGAAACCCTCCCAGTCCCTTAATAGCAACGATGCGTCCCTCTTTCAGGAGTCTTATCGTTTCTTTGATAGGATTTTTTTCTTTCTTTACCTTTACCTCTTTACTTTTTACTATTAATTCTACCTGAGGCCCGCAGACAGGGCATGCATTCGGCTGGGCATGGAACCTTCTGTCTCCCGGGTTATAGTATTCTCCCTGACAATCAGGGCACATCTTGAAAACAGACATGGTCGTATTCGGCCTGTCATACGGAATGGATTTTGTTATGGTATACCGGGGACCGCAGTTTGTACAGTTAATGAAAGGATAGAGGTGGCGCCTGTCATTCTTATCGAGCATCTCTTCAAGGCAGTCCCTGCATATTGAGACGTCTGAGGAAATGAGGGTGAAACTCCCTTCGTCCTCGCTTTCCATAATCTGAAAATCCTGATAGCCGTGATACTCCATGGGAACTATATCAATACTCATAATCTGTGAGAGAGGCGGCGCTTCTTTGGAAAGCCTGTCGATGAAGGCAGGGCTGTTTTCCCCTTCGATCTCGACAGTTACTCCTCTGGATGAATTAATGACATACCCTTTGAGGTCTAAAGATTTAGCAAGGTTGTAAATAAATGGTCTGAACCCGACCCCCTGGACAATGCCCTTGACTAATATCTTTGTTCTGTGGTTCATTCGTTAACTATGAAAATCTGCATTTTTGAGGATAGGTTAAAAAGTATAGAGGATTCAAGGGTTCAAGGATTCGAGGGTTCAAGGGTTTAAAGGGTTATTTTACTATGCCTTTTTATGGACACTTGAATCCTTGACCACTCGAATCCTCGAACCCTTTCCTTACTTTACTAACGATTTTAACCAATCTGTCCATTCATTGATCCCATCACCGGTCTTGCATGAGACCTCGAATACCTTCAATTTCGGGTTCAGGGATAATGAATCTTTCTTCATCTTGCCTATATCTGCATTTGTGTATGGCAGGAGGTCGATCTTATTCAGGACTAAAGCCGATGATTCCTGGAACATCAAAGGATATTTAAGGGGCTTGTCATGTCCCTCTGCTAAACTGAGGAGCATGATCTTCATATCCTCGCCAAGATTAAATTCAGCCGGACAGACAAGATTCCCTACGTTCTCTATAATAAGCAGGTCAAGGTCTTTCAGGGGGAAATCCTCCAGAACCTCTCTTATCATATTTGCATCCAGATGGCATCCCCCTCCGGTGTTTATCTGGACGACCGGAATGCCAAGCTTTTCTATCCTCTCAGCATCATCTGTCCCGGCGATATCGCCTTCTATGACACCTATCTTTATTTTTCCGTTTAATTCCTTAATTGTTCTCTCAATGAGAGATGTCTTGCCGGCTCCAGGGCCACTCATGACATTGATTACAAAAACCCTGGCGTCTCTGAATATTTTCCTGTTTTCAGCAGCAATCCTGTCGTTCGCCTCAAGGATATTGGTAGCCAGTTTGACCTTCATCAGAAAACCTCCATCTCATCGATATTTAATTCCCGTCCGGTATCTAAACGAAACGACGCCTTTCCACATTTGGGGCATGACAGTACATATTTTTCTTCAACAGTAAAGTTCATTTTACAGATGTTACAAAACCCGCTGACAGGGATTTCATTTACTATTAAAACAGCCTTTTCTGCTATAGTGCCTATTTTCATTGTCTCAAAGGCAAAAAGAAGAGAATCAGACACAACACCAGATGCCTTACCAATTTTAACCCTTATTACTTCAATCCGTTTGTAACCTTGTTTTATACAATTATCTATTGCAATTTCAAGAAGACTCTGGGCGATTGAAACTTCATGCATTCGGTTCCTGAGATAGCCTCTCTTTTTCTTTAGTATAAGCTTCCTTGCCTGCCTCAATAGCAGTTGTTATAATAGATTTCTTTTCTTCATAAAGATCCCTGCCTTTATCAACACCGGTCGTTACCTTCTCCTTGACCTCTCCGACGTAACCCATGGCCTTCTCCTTAACATCATCGGTCAGATCTTTTATCTTTTGCCTTGTCTCCCGGCCAGACTGGGGGGCCATAAGTAATGCAAAGCCTGCACCCACTAATCCTCCAAGTAAAAAAGAAAGCAATATACTCCCTGAACCACAGCCGCATTCGTCTCTCATTTTTTGCCTCCTATCCTCGAAAAAAGATTTTTCAATAAAAACTCAAGACCAGTTTTTATACCTGCCCTCAGTCCTGAAGCTGTTATAGCTGTTGTTGATGCCACATTCTCTATGAGATTACTTACACTCCTTATATTCAGCCCAACATCCCTGACCGAACTCGACAAAGTCTTAACATCAGTTGTCACATCATTTATATCTTCAGATACATTTCTTAAACTTCTTAGTGTTTGCTGTAATTCTTCAAGCGTAGGTTTAAGAGATTCGTCTGTCGTCCTGATAAGTTCATTTAAGGAACGAACTGTTTTTTTCAGATCAAGGATCAGCGAGATAACAAATCCTGCTATTGCAACTACTGCAAGCGCTATTATTGTCAGCATAACCTGGTTCATGAGATTTATTATACCAGATTAAAGAAGAGTTAGAAATAAAAATTCATAATATCCTATAATACTCAGTAACTTTTTTTTGGTATTTTATTGGTTTATGTTATTAATCTACAAAGATCTTTAAAGTTGTTTAAGATCTTTTATTTCCGTCATTCCCCGACTTGATCGGGTCTCCTCGGCGACTCGCCTGGGGCGAGGAATCCAGAAAAAAGAACTGGATTATCCGGTCAAGCCGGATAATGACAACCATTGGAACAGAGTTCGTTATGAATGACGAGTTTTATATAAAGCACACACTCAGACTTGCCTCAAAAGCAGAAGGTATGACAAGCCCCAACCCAATGGTCGGAGCTGTTATTGTAAAGAACGGAGAAATAATAGCAGAGGATTTCCATAGAAAACCAGGCACTCCTCATGCTGAGCCCCTTGCCATAGAAAAGGCAGGTAAAAAAGTCCGGGGGGCTGTGCTTTATGTAAATCTTGAGCCCTGCTGCCATACTGACAAGAGAACACCTCCCTGTACTCAGGCTATCATACATGCAGGGATCAGGAAGGTCGTCATCGGTATGTCAGACCCCAATCCCAAGGTTTCGGGCAAGGGAATACAAGAGCTGCGGAATGCAGGGATAGAAGTCATATCCGGCATTCTTGAGGATGAGTCAAGAAAGCTAAATGAATTTTATATAAAACATGTAACAACAGGAAAGCCTTTCGTGATCCTTAAAACCGCTATGACGCTCGATGGAAAGATCGCAACTCCGGAGGGTCAATCAAAATGGATCACAGGTGAAAAGGCACGCAAAATAGTTCACCGCTTAAGGAGCAGGGTAGATGCAATAGTAACTGCAATAGGCACAGTGAAGTCTGATGACCCGCAACTCACAGCACGGGTAAAAATGGGCAAAAATCCTTTGAGAGTTGTTATCGATCCCAATCTCGAGATTCCCCTGAATGCAAAGATTCTAAAAACGCCGCCGCATACAATAATCGTTACTAATACCAGGAATTCAAAGTCATTTTATTTAGAAAAATCAGGCATAAATATGATTTATTATAAAGAAAAGCTTAATCTCAAATGGCTGATGGAACAACTTGGGAAAATGGAGATTTCCTCAGTCCTTATTGAAGGTGGTTCTTCTTTGAATTCCCATGCCCTTGAAGATGGAGTTATAGACAAAATAATGTTTTTCATAGCACCCATAATCATAGGTGGCAGAGAATCATTCCCTGCAGTAGGCGGTAAAACATACAAAAGACTTGAAGAGGCTTACAGGATAAAGGATTTGAAGATAAAGCGAATCGGTGACGATCTGCTCATCGAAGGCTATATCAGATAAATAAACCTGCCGGTCATTCATTTTCTCCTGTTCCCTGTAATGAACTACCCCGCAGTCCCGAAGGCTTACGGGACGAGGTATCTTAAATCTCCCCTCCCTTGAGGGGAGGGGATTAAGGGGAGGGTGTTGAAAACATTTTCATCAAACACCCCCACCCTAACCCT
>JBAQLU010000226.1:0-4296 GCA_049302065.1 Thermodesulfovibrionales bacterium | reverse complement strand
GGGCGGACCCATGTGTCCGCCCTGAATTAAGGGCGCACACGCGGGTGCGCCCCTACAGTTCCGCACTTTTTGATTGCGACTCGGTATCAACCCTCGTCTTAGCAAGGGGCAACTCCGCCTTGACCTGATTGCGGCCGCGGGTGGGGCGGGGCCCAATCAAGGCATGATGAACCAAGCCCCACCCGGTCCCCGGGAATCAGGCCGGTTTCTTTGCATAAGCTGAAATCAACGGGAAATGAGTTCAGGAAATGGGGTGGAGAAAGGCGCTATGTTTTTCGCCGGTACCGAAAACCCCGCCGCAGCATTCCCTCTGCGAACAGGTATCGCAGGCCGGTGGGTAAGACTGTTTCCAGTCAGTGATGGATTTTCTGGCAAAGGGCCAAAGTTCCCGGGGCAGAAGACAGAGCTGATGGTTGTAAATGGACACCGGCACCAGTCGGCGCGCCAGATACCTGACGGCGTGGGCCAGCTGATCCTGGTAGTCATGCGGGTCGACCCACAACTGGGCCAGGTTTTTGCTGGCCAACCCCCTGGTTTCCATCCCCATGAAGGCTACCTGGAACACGAACGGCAGGTTCTGGTAAACGAATGCCGCATACTGCGTCAACCGCTTGATGGTCATGGTATGGAGGATGGTGCGCAGGCCCACCGGCTGACCCAAAAGCGCCAGATTGTGAAGGCCCTGGAGCGTTTCATAGAAGCTCCCTTTGGCCCCCATGACGGCATCATGCTCAGTATCATTGTCCGCGAAAAGGGGTGTTTCAATCAGCAAGTTCGGGGAGCCAGCTTTCACCAGAGCCCGGGCGAACTCCAAATCTTGCAGGCGCCTGCCGTTGGTCAGCAAGGTCAGCACCGTGTTGGGCAACTTCTGCCGGCAGGTCTGGACCAGGGTAATTAAATCCTCCCCCAGCAGGGTCGGTTCGCCCCCCGTAATACCCAGTTCTTCCGTGGTCTTAGGGTCCAACAGGGAAATAAGTTGAAGATTATTTTCATAAAGGTCGTCGGGGTCGCGGCCCGGGGGCTGGGGGCACATGACACAGAGGGAATTACACCGGTTGGTGGCCAGGATGCTGTTATATGGCGATCCAGCTTTGTACACCACCATGATTCTGCCGTCAGGTGCGATCAAGACCACATCCCCGTCTCGCAGGTCGGCACAGTGGTCCCGGGGCACATCCAAGATGCAGGGGATTTTAGGAGGGGGAATAAATTTACTCGCGGCGGGAACTATGCAGGCGGCCAAATTTTTGCGGCCCCAGGGCCGGAAAGGGAGCCTCCGAAGGTTATCGGGGGAACCCGCCAGAAAAACCACCGGCTTGCCATTAAACCAGGCCGACGTTTTGGTGCTGATCACCCCCATAAAAGGGTGAGTTATGGCTGAGGGAGTGCCGCTTAATTCGAGCACGAGGCTTCTCCCCTGACTTCGGCCAGAGTGCGGTTGGTTATCCACGACCAGAACACATCCATAACTCCCGGGGCATCCTGGTCGATGAGTTCCAACAGAAATTCGATGATGGCCTTGTGTTTCATGCAGAAATCGCTGGTGGGCCGGTGTCCCACCAGGTTCCCCTGAATGGCGCAATTCCGCACCGGATCTGCCCCACAGTAAGGTTGCAAGGGACAGGAATGACAGCCCGGCAGGGTTTCAACGCAAGAAACCTCGATTAACTCCTGGAGCACCGGCGAGGTGAAGATGTCCAGATACGAGTCCCGGTTCACACTGCCCAGGTAAAACCTGCGGTCTCCCATCTTGGCCAGCATCCTGGCTTCGTCACACGGATACACATCGCCGTTGAAATCGTAGATGACCCCGTTGATCCCCGCGCCGGTGGGGGATTGGAGGTCTACGAACCCGGTGCAGAATGGCGTCAGGATGCGGCTCAACAGGATGCAGGCATAGCCCTCCACCAGGGGAGTTCCCGCCAGATTAAGCTCAATGATATAGAGGAGGGCTTTCTTATACGCCTCCACAAACTCCTCCATGTCATAGGTAAAGCTCTGTCGATGCTCATCGCCTTGGGCGTACCCATAGGGGTTGACATGCCTGAGAAAAATCCCTTGAAAGCCGAGTGCAGCGTATTCATCGACAATCTCGTTAAAATGGCTCAGACTCTCTTGGGAGGCGGTCATCAGGGGGTTCACTCCGTCGTGCCCCAGGATGTTCCTGGCGTGATGCAGGTTTTGCATGAACCGATCATAACTGCCTTCCCCAGTCCGCATAATTCGGTGTCGGTCATGGATTTCCTTGGGGCCGTCCAAGGAGGAGGAGAGGGTTATCCCTTCTTTTTTGCAATATGCCAGGGTAGGGGCATCTATGAGGGTCAGATTGGTGCAAATGACAAAATAAAGATGCTTGTTCTTTTTCCGGTTTAGTCTTTTTGCCTCTCGAACGACGGTTTTGACCACCTCAAAATTTAACAGGGGTTCTCCCCCCTGAAATTCTATTTTAATAATTTCGGACGGGCTCTCCATGATTTTGTGGACCACATTGATGGCGGTTTCGGGGGTCATATCCCAACGCTGCTGGTCCGTCGGCTGACTGGAAGCATGACAGTAATTGCACCGTTGATTGCACCGCAAGGTTACCACCACCATGTGCAGGCCGGTGAAACTTTTCAAAAATTCCCTTTTCGTGCGGTACTTGGTGGCCAAAAGATCGATAACCGGGGTGACCGCGGTGTCGGTCAAGAAGTGCTTTCCCTTTAAATCCAGAAATATGTCGGAACCGGGCTCGAGTTCATAAGAAACGAGTCTTTCGAAGGTCGGTCGATCCAGGAAAATAAACTCCCCCACTTCATTGACCACGAGCATCCGGTTGCTTGCCACCGGACTGAAGCGGAAGGGCATGAGCGTGTAGCGCTCAGTCACGGCCGACAATTCTTTTGACCTCGGCTTTGAGATTGTCCAGGGGTGCAAAGGCTTGCTGAACAATGAGGCGGCGAATCGCGCCATAGCGCTTTTCCAGGTCAAGCCGGAGCTGCTGGTCAATGAGCTCATTCATGAACTTATTCTCGACCCCCACCCGATCGGTGTCTTTGCACGAATCAAGAAATTCCAGGGTAACTTTGACATATCCTGCCTGAGCCGGCTCAACCCGGTTGCTACATAATCCTGAGAGGGCGTAAGCGGCCGCGAAGACCGCTTCTTTTTCGTAAAGAGCCTTGCTGAGAGTGACTTCAAAACCGCCTGGTTTTCTTTTGACTTTAGCGTCCATCAGCGTTCCTTCTCTCTAACAATACGAAGCAGAATGCGATACTCCAACAATATTTTTTATTGATGCAAGAGAGACAATCAGAGAATCGCAATAATTATTATTAAATGCAAACGTATAACATATTCCAGCAGAAAATATCCTCAACAGGGAAATCATCGAAGAAGTGATGTTTAAAATCCTTAAGTGCCAAGCAAATATGGGGAAGGGGTTGCAGATCTATAACTTGCAATTGACGTCACTTCGCACTAGCTAACGCCACTTGTAGATAGGTAATGATAGAAATTTATACCTAATTGAACAACAAATTGCCACAAAAATGTTTTATGCGATTCCGGTTTTAATATCTGTAGCCGTTATAATGTGAGTAATGCGCCCGATGCGCATAGTGAGCCCAGTGCGCGCTGTGGTTTCTATGAGAATAATGGTTCCAATGCCTGGCTAACGTTAAGTCTTTCTCCTGGCTCATTTTAGGAATCATATCAACGCTGTGTTTCAAATAAAGCGGCGTAGTGGTTTTGACCTCGTTGAGTTCCTTTGCCTGCGGTTGGGGAATAGGGGTCGCAGAAGCTGGCCAGATACCGAAAAATGAAAGAATTCCCAAAGCAATGTAAGCCACCTTGGCCCCGATCTTTTTCATGGCGTCCTCCGGTATAAAAGACTGCTTAAAGGGATATCCGCTGAAAGGTCCGCTCCCAAACCACCGCTTCCCTGTGGCCAATTTCCCCTCTGCCTCCCGGGGAATTTCCTGATAATGCCCTTTATAATTAAAAGAGGTTAGAAAGTCAACAGAAAATTGGGCCTGTCTCAGTCAAAAAAAGTCAGGCGATCGCTTGATCCGGCCCCTCTGAAACCGGGAATGTTGAGAGAGCTCAAGGCTCAGGCGCGTCAGCTCTCAATACGGCGACAGGGTGTACTTCTGCTCGCCCTGGGGGACGTACCACTTGATGAAGTTGTAGTCGATGCCGGCGGGCGCCGGTTTGATGCCCCGGAAGCGACTGGAGATGGCGGGCAGGGCGTCGGGGACGAAGAGGAAGGTATAGGGCTGGTCCTCGGCCACGATCTCCTGGAAGCGGAAGTAGGCC
>JBAQLU010000225.1:0-32663 GCA_049302065.1 Thermodesulfovibrionales bacterium | reverse complement strand
CCCGATAGATGATTTCTAATTGATCAGCATCCTCAGTAATGCTCCGTATGGGTTTAATGCGTTTGCGAAAGGCAGCCACTTTTTTAGGGTTCAGGGCAAAGAATTGGAGTTTTCTTGCCAGGTCCTGATAATCACCCAGCTTGAAGAGAAAGCCGTTTTCACCATCCTCTATAATCTCAGGAACTCCGCCTACATTAGAAGCTATAACCGGAACGCCGGCATGAAGACACTCTCTGACGACGAATGAATAACTCTCCGAACGTGAGGGGACGACTGCTATATCTGTTTTTGCAAGAATGGCAGGCAGGTCTTCAGGCGTATAAGTACCATGATATTTGACAGATTGGCCTTTCCGGTTTATGGCCATTACATGATTGAAATACCTTTCATCCTGTATGACTCCGTAAATATTCAATTGTACAGCTTTTGAAGGAAGCATATTGAATGCCTGAATGAGGATATCCAGCCCTTTCGTAAAATTAATATTACCAAGGCATGTAAAACGCAACCCGGTATTCAGAGGTTCCCAGGGAATGGGATCAAATTGATTGAGTCCTAATGGAGATAAATAAACTTTTGGGTGCATGAACCCATGTGTCTCTATGGCGTGTTGCAAGAATTTGCTCGGTACTATTAGGGAATCAATCCAGGAAAGAGCGTTCTGAAGGTACTGCCTGCGGAGAGAAAATATATTCATAAGTCCGGATACGCTTTCCTGAGATGATGGCACCTGAGGATTCCGCTCTAAGAAGCAATTGACACATTTCTCTATGCTTTCAGGGCCTTCGAAACAGAATGTTCCATCAGCCCTTAAATAATGAAGTTGCTCGCAGAGGATCCATTCATCGTGGAGCGTCACAACAGTGGGAATTCCCAGATGTTTGCATATCTCCAGGGATGTTGCGGTAAACCCAATCAGATGCTGGAAATGCACAAGGTCTGCATCAAGCCCTTTCAGATGACTGCCGAAAAAAGAGGCTGCGTTTTCATTCTTAAAAAGGTGCACTATGTCATTAGGTGGCGCCAGAGTTAACCGTGTAACAGACAGCCCGTTGTCGTTTACATCCGTAAGTGGTCCGGGCGGTTGAATACTGTCAAAAGAAGGATAGACTATGCTGACAGAATGCCCCCGCTGACGCAATTCTTGTGCAAGGTTGAATGTATAAAGCTCTGTGCCCGATCTGTTATTTGCCGGTAAGTTATGGACAGCAAGGAGCAGATTTAACGCATCTTTTTTTGTTTTCTTTTTTGGACGGTTTTTCTTCTCACTCTGAATGGTTATTAATTTAGAATCCTCTATCTCAGCAATAACAGGTTTTTCCACAATTTTCAGCATGCGGGGTTTCCCGGAGATAGCCTGCAATTTCTCTTTTGCCGAAACAGTAATGCCACTGTGAATACCGTATATATCCCAGAATACTTGCTGGTGTTCCGGGGTTTTTACTATTTGCATATCGTCATCCAGTCTTAATCCATAAGTACGACGGGCATTATTGATAACAGGATGTTCAATCCGGGACATCGAAAAATGTATAGGAGACAAAGGAAGACCGGATCGTTCCATCTGATCCATTAAATCTATATTGGATTGAATATCAGGTAGACTGCCGGCTTTCTGCAGAAATTCCCTGCCACGCTCTTTATCTCCGGAACAAAACATCAGCACACTCATATTGTTGGCGATCATTGCGCTTAAATTACTTGCCAATTCCGCAGGCAACCCCTGGACATCGCCTGCTTTTTTATACATTTTTTCCGCTATTTCAAAATCACTATACTGAGCCATAGCGCATAGATTGCCAAAATCCAATAGCACAGCGGCCATAGCATAAGGATCATTTATGTAATCCTTGAGCGAAGGATAGATATCAACGAGAGGAATTTGTTCACGATAGAATCGTAATAATTGTTTTGATTCAAAAGCTGATTGTTGAACATTGCTGACACCACTAATACTCCCAGGCGTTTCAAGGAAAAGTCCGAGAGTTTCTTGCAAATGTACGGCTCCATATCGCCATGCTAACCTGATCCAAAAATCATAATCACCTGATATTATTTTCAAGGGATCAAAGAAACCTATTCGGTCATGAACTTCACGTCGCCACATAGGATGTGGTCCAAAAAAGGTATTGGCAAGCAATGTGCCCAGGTTGTAATCCGGCCAGATAAATTGGCGAGTTGCCGAGTTGTGCTCAAAGGTTTCGTTTTCGACATTTGTTATAAGTGAATCGGCATAAACGAGGCCAAATTCCGGATATTTTTCTAATACCTCCACCATCAATTCAAGCGCATCTTTCCTGTGTCTGTCGTCAGTATTTGCATTAGTAACATATTTCCCCACAGATGCTTTAATTCCTCTATTCCAGGCAGCATAGACGGTTTCACGCTCTTCGGTTCGGATATATGTAATGTTATTTTTTAGTATAAATTTGTAAACAATCGCCTTTTCATTCTGCTGAGAACCGCTGTCGATAACAATGATTTCAAGCTTTCCTTTTTTGTAAAGAGTTTGATTCGTTAGGTCTTCCAGACAGCCACTGATAAATTTTTCTGCATTATAAGTAGAGACAATCGCCGAAACCGATATCGCCGGTTTCAGTTGTACCTGTCGGACAGGATCAACAACGTTTGAATTATCAGGGAGAGAATGCTTTTGTATCAGGCTGGCAGTGGTTTCAAACGTATGCTGTTCTTCCGGTATGCCAATTACCTCGTCAATAGTTATTAATTCTACAGAGTTCTTATCTAAGAATTTGTCGGACCATTCCCACTCAGGTTCATACGGACCCGGCTTCCACAGGGGCCTGCCCTGGATGAAAACGCGCGGCTTTTGCGAGGTCTTCTCAAGCGTTTGCCGTATCGCTTCTGCATAGACTTCAGGGAGGACGTCTCTGACACAGTGAACCCTTTCGTATTTGCAATTCCAGTTAGAACCGAAACATTCCAAAGGCAAACAAACAACTGATGTCAGAGTAGAATAGGGCATGAACCGACCGAAATGACCTCCTCCAAGCAATATTACATTCGGGGTTCCAACGGCGCAGGCTATGTGTGCCAAGCCTGTTTCGGCTCCTACGGCCAGTCTGCAACGTTTTATGATGGCGGCCGTCTGCCGGAGGGTTGGTTTTCCGGTTAGGTTGATTCCTCTCGCCCCTGACTGCTTTATGTTATGCTCGTTGAATTCATATTCGTGCTTTGCTCCAAGCCCGATAATAGTGAGACCATTCTCCTGGCATATACTGGAAAGAGCAACACCATAATGTTCATATAAACGCACCTCACACTGTGCGCCTGCAAAAATGGCGATTGATTTTTTAGGATCAAGATTATTTTCTTTAAAAAAGTCATCGGCATACTTTTCATCCTCTTCCGTCAGCCAGATAACCGGCTGCAGCGAAGGCACATCGATTCCAAGTCCCTTCAAGAAATCACTGTGCCGTTCAAGTTCCAATTTCCATTTGCCTTTGCTTGGGATGAGCATGCTGTAAAATTGGTTCGCCCTCTTTATAAATTCAAACGAACTATTGCAGAGGTTCCCATAGAATGCGACTTTCTCTTTCGCAGCACTGTTAATTGCGAGAAAATCGATAACCATCTCACGTGAAAAGACAGAATTAAGTGCAAGCTCCGGTTTGAATGATTGCAGCTTTTGGAGAATGCTGTTGCCATACTGTTCATCACTCAAAAACTTTTCTTTTTTGAATGTAAGCACATCGTCTACATAAGGGCATTCTCTATATAATTCACCGATATGCTCTTGGCAGACCACAGTTATCTTGTAATCGCTGTACTTCTGCCTAATATGCGTAAGCATGGACGAGGCGAGAATGGCGTCGCCTATCGAATCAGTCCGAATCCACAGGATATGTCTGGGTTTGACCTGCCGAGGAGCAGACTGTCTGAATTCCCACGCACCGGAGCTGCTTCTCCGGGCGACAGGGGTGACCCCCTGTGATTCCAGAGTATTGACCTGTGCGCCATCTTTCACCCATACAAAGTACTCTCTGAGGAATATCGGGAAAGTTTTCTGCTGCTGGAGTCGCTGCCACTGGTTTGTTGCTTCCCGGTAACCGAAGTATCGCTCCTTAAAAAATAACTGCGCCTCGGTTACATAGGCATAATGCTGAAATACCAGTCCGTGGGATTCTGTTTCCCTGTGGGTGAAAGGATCGATTTTTTCGAGACTAACCCACTTTCCTTTTTCGGTCTGCCTACATAGCCTCGGAGGCTCATGAGACAGCCAGCTGTCTCCGGGTGTAAACCGCCATGTTCTGAGCCATTCATAACTGGTATTGTTTCCATATGTATCTATCGTTGTTGTTATGAGGTTTTCACCAACAAAATAATGACAGAAGTAGTATGCTGCAGTTTTTTCGATATTGTACGTAAACATGAAGAGCCCAGCACATATCTGCTCTATAGTCCACAATTCATCAGCGTCAACCTGCCAGAGAAGACATTCTTCTTTGATTTTTGACAATGGAGCAGTCACCATTTCGAGTTTTCCGTCCCAGAACGCGCCGCCTTTTTTGCGGTATATAGTTATGTTTTTAGGGTATTGCCTTTTAAGGTCATCGAGGTATTCTGTTGTCCCGTCGTTACTAAGACCATTCCTATGTAGCTCATCAGAAATGCGAGCTCCAAACTGAAGGCTCCACGCAGTATCATGTTTCAAATCGGCAACACCTTCGATAATATGCCAGTGCCATTCAAAGGGGAGATTTTTTAGGACTTCTATATGATGGCGAATAAAAGGTTCACCGTTCAGGACAATTGTGAAAAAATGGATAGGCAATGCGCTGTCCCTCTGCTCTGCTTCTTCAAGGGCAGCCAGTTTTGTAAATGGAGGCTTGAACGCTACGGCTGTTCCGGTTCCGTGCATATCTTCAACAAAAATATATTCAGGATATTTTTCTTTATATTCGTTCCAGAGTCCTCTCAGTTCAGGATGGGCGTGATGATTAATATCATCAAAAACCAGAGCGCCGTCAGGCGCCAGATGTTCAAAGGCAACATCTAAATCAAGTTTTGCTCCATAATATGTATGATCACCATCAACGTTGATGAGATCATAGTATTGCGGATTATTTGAATCTGCAAAAAATGAAGGGAGTGTTTCATGGGAGTTACCTTTAAAAAGTGTTGGTTCCGAACTTATATTTAACTTTTTTAATTCAGAGAGAACAAATTCAGGGCCGGGATTAGTTGTATGGATATTTTGCTCCGGTATCGAGCCGTAATCTTCAATCCAGATGTCGAACCCAAAAGCCTTTGTAGACGGGGATTCTCCGAGAACCTGAACGATGGAACGGCCACGCCTGACACCGACTTCAAGATAATTTGCAGGCTTAAAATTATGCGCAAACCAGTTAAGCACAACAATGGTCTCGAACCATGCGGATTCAGCAGACTGCACATTTTCGTATTTTTCTATGTCTCCCTTAAGCCAGTAGTCCTGTTCCAATCTGCTGATCCATGACAGAACCCGTCTCTTGACAGATACATCAGTCAATGATTTTAGAATACTATCTCTTACTGTCTCCTTTTTGGATGTCTCAATATCCGGTTGGGACAAAATGAAAGAATAGGGTGGCGGAGCCACCGTTTCCAAAAGGCGGTTTTCAGCAACAAGGTCAATAAATTTTTCAGCCTGGTCCCTGATATCGAAATTCTGTCGTATGAAATCACGGGCGCGGTCCCTGAAAGAGATGTCGGCCTCGATTGCATCGAATGCATTCAGTATTGTTTGGGCCAATTTCTGCGGCGTGTTGGGAGAATAAAGAAAGCCAGTTTGACCGTCGAGGAGAGTGGCCATTATGCCCCCAGAATTATGAGCAACGGGAATACAGCCGCAAGCCTGGGCTTCGACGCTTACGATGGAAAAGCTTTCAAGCATTGAGGGTAAACATAAGACACTGTGTTGAGAGTAAACGAGAGGCATACTATCATTAGAGACTACACCGTGAAAATGAATATTCTGCCCTGCCTTTTTTCTCATATCTATCTCATATTCCCCGGTGTCACGCCACATTGAAGCGCTACCGTAAATATGCAGTTCCACGTCGGGGATCTGACGTTCCACAATTTTAAAGGCGTCAATGAGAATGTGAATCCCTTTGTGAGGAACAACTGCGCCGGCGAACATAATAGAATGTGGGTTGCGATCTACCGCACGTGGATAAAAAAGTGTCGTGTCAATCATGTTTGGCAAAACCTCGAGTTTTGTAGTGGGCACTCCCTGACTTTGCACTGCATACTTGTGAATGTCTGAAAGACATAAAACAATATCGAAATCATTAATACGTATCATTTCTGGCGGTTCAACGCTCCAGCAATGTTGATGCAGTACCCAGATCTGTCCCGACGGTTTAGGCACGTCGGCAAAGTATCGTAAATGAGTGGCAAACACCACGGCATCATACCCTTCAATAAAGTGTGTTTTTTGTTCATGCGAAGGCAGTGGTAAAAATTCTACTCCGTCGAGCACTTCCTGTTTTGCTATGAAATCTCCGGTAACGCATACGCGGCTAAAGTTGCCTGTCTTTACCAATGCTGATGCAAGAGTTACCGTTGCCATGTTAGTCCCTGCAAAAGGTTTGTCAGAATTGTGCAAGCCAGCATAGTAAAAGAGAATCTTAAGCATAGAGGATGATCGCGGTTTTTTCTTTTCTAAATCTATTTCTGATTGTTGTGAAATGTTTGATACAGATAAATCATGAGGAGGCTGAATATTATTAACTAATTGGTTCAGTTCCTGAATTATTTGCTTTGAAGTGGGATGTGTGGAAAGTGACAATATAAGGATCACTTTCTGAAAATTTATTATTGCTTCAGCATTCTTGCCTAACTTATAATTTAACAGACCAAGATGCAGAAAGGGCTGCCAGTCTTTCTTTTCTGACAATTCAACTGATTTTTGATAATCTGCAAGTGCTAAATTACCGTTATTGGAACATTGATAGTGCAAGCCACGCCAAAAGTAAGGCATGTATAGTTCTGCATGTTTGGCAATGACAGATTCAAGCTTTTCAAATGTGTCCTGATTCATCCTTGAAATGAGTTCGTGGTCAGAAAGAAGTTGTTCAAAAGAATAAAGGTCGGGATGTAAAGTTCTCACTATCGCATGCATTTCATCCCAATGTTCTAATACTTTTGTATATGCGCTACCGCTGGGATGTATCCTATAAAGCAGCATTTTGTGAGGAATACGCGTTGGTACAATACCAAATTTGGAGCATGAAACCCAAAAATTACGATCTTCCATTTGAAAGGGCAATCCGACGTAGTATCCTTCCGTATTGTCCCAGAGTTCTTTTTTATATAGCGAGGCATAGGGAAATGTATTGTGCCGTAGAATTGCCTCGGGGGTGTAGTCATCTGGAATCCATTCGCCGGATGCTGAACCAAATTGCTGAAGATTACAGAAAATAATATTAACGTTGTCGTTTTTTCGGATTATCTCAACAGCTGTCTCTAAAAATTCAGATGCAAACATGTCGTCTGCATCAAGAGGTAATATCCATGACCCTCTGGCTTGACGTATCCCAGCATTTCGTGCATCCGCAACCCCACCGTTCATCTTGTCGATAAGATATATCTTTCTGTCCGGAAAGTCGGAGATAAGCTTTTGAGCAACTTCGCTCGTGTTATCGTTGCTGCCGTCATTAACAATTATGATTTCCCAGTTTGGATATGTCTGTTGGATGATGCTTTCAACAGCTTCAGGTAGAAAGTGCGCTTGATTGTAACAGGGGATCACAACCGAGACAAACGGCCTTTCTTTCCCGCTGGTTTCTGAGGCTGCCATAGGTTGAACAAAATTCAGCTCGATCTCCTGATGGCAAGCCTTAGGGACCAATCCATTATAAAAGGCAACATCAATCCGGTATCCTTTCTCAAACAAGCCCGCCAAATTTTCCGAACTATATTCAGCTTGCTTACCAGAACGATTGTCTGGCAAAACCGTTTGTACTTTGTTCAGAGGGGCACAAAATGTTACTGATTGTTCGTTACATAATAGGAAAGGTTTAGACTTATTAAAAAATGATTTATGTTCTGCCATTTGCTCTTCAAGGGTATTGGGGTTATTGAAAGACAATTTTTCAAGAAATGGTAAAATGTCCTGGGTTCTATAAACTGAACTGGATACCTCTAAAGGATATCCAAAGTCATATTCCGAAATAGTCCAGTTGAATTTTAGATGGTGGCTGTTAATTGGGGTGAAATCTGGAAGGTTTTGAACCTTGTCAAGCATATAAAAATATGTTGTGTTCTTTCCTAACCGGAGTGAAAAGCCAACTGCGTCTGGATTCCGTCCAAGGCGTTCGATAATTTTAATGAAAGAAAAATCGCGGACAAAGATATTATCATCGACTAAAAATAGTACAAAATCGCACGAGGATATAATCGATAACAGATCATTCTTAAAATTACTTTCTTTTATAAACTCGACTGATGTATGCTCGCTTCTTAATGTCTGATATTGTTCTTCATGAAGAGGACTCGAAGTTGAGAAGAGGACTTTTATTTCTATTTTATTTGCACCTTTGCAATGCAATAGGAAAGAACGCAATGTTGCATCGAGTTGCATTTCACGGTCTTTGCTAAAAATAAGAGCAGTACCCTCTTTCTTGATTTCGGGGTTCTGTGAACAGCCCCTTTTTTCAATCTCTGCGTCTTCAGATTCCTGAAGTATATTTTGATATTTCCTTTCTATAATGGATTTGCATGATTTTAGGTTCATGCCTATTATTTCATAGGACAATTGTTCTTTTTTAAAAATATGGAATGGTTGGCATTCGACCATCGAGTAGTTATTTCTCAAATTGGTATGAATTACATGATGGTGTTCCCAATTGTGTTGTGGTCCCCATCCAAGTAATTGTCCGGTTAAATAACAGAGATCAGCATTGAAGAATTGTTTGTTGGATACTATTTCTTGGACAACTTCAGGTGCTTCTGATAGAGCAAATGCTGAGACAAATAGATCTGTCTTTAAGCAAACATCTTTCAAAAGGTAAACAGGTATTAAATGGATTACGCCATTTTTATATATTTTTTCAGGCTGTGAGTGAATCAAAACCTCTGCCCATGGTAGAGTATTTTTTAAGAATAGGAACTGTAGGGCTATGAGTTCTGGCAGGTCAAAAATAAAAAATGTAGATTCTGGTATTATCATTTTGAAAATGCGTGCTAAGTTTCCATATCCACCCCCAAACTCTACGATGGTATTTACGCTCTGCTTGTCAATTCTTTCAAGCACTCTTGCTGCATAAAATAGCTGCCCCAAGGTATTAACAGAACAATTGAATTCTATGCAATTATGTGGCAAATAGCCAAAATCGGTGTCTTTAAACTGGCTTAATAATTGTTTCGTAGTATCGGAAATACAATGCTCCAAAAAGGCAATTTCGTATTCTTGAGCAGTCGTAAAATCTTGTCTGACCATCATTGTGCTAATAACAGGATTGAATAAAAATTTCGGGTTGATTTCTCCCAAAATTAGCTGGCTTATCTGTTTTTTTGCATCAATCCATTTTGAATGGCAATAGACATCCTCAAAATCTGAATAACCATTGGCTGACAAGGCGGTGTTAAGTGCGAGATATTCTTTTTGCATTATTTTCCATGTTTGCTCGAAACTGATTTTTGTTGATTGGTGTATCTCTTTTGCCAAATGATTTTGTTGAGATTGTTCCGAAGATGATTCTTTCAGTTTTGATAGGAAAGTCTTTGCTGCCTCAAATTGAGGCGCCGCCTTAACTACTTCCATTGCTGCTTGAATGGCTTTTTCCATAAATCCTGCTTTGTATGCAGCCTGTGATAAATACCAAAAGACAATCCAGTGGTTACAAGACATTTCGATAGTCTGAGTAAGTTTATCAACGGCACGTATGAAATCTGATTGCTGAAAATAGGCCAGACCATGCCAGAAGTATTCGATGCTGATTCCTATATGATTAAGATTGGAGGGTAAGTTCAAGGCATCTGAAAGCGACTCTTGCCAAATCAGACGTCGTGGTTTCGGCAGGCTTGAAGAGACGAAATGACGCCATTTGTAAAAAAATCTTTGAATATCTTGATCGGCAATTTCTAAGTTGATTTTCTTTTGATTGTCAAAAATATTATTATGCGTAATAAGGCAACCAGACAGAGGAACGAACTGTTTTCCCTTTTCATATAGTTTTAAACAAATGTCAGCATCTGCACAGTAAAACTGATAATTTTCGTCAAAACCTCTGACTTCTGTGAAGCAGTCAAGTCTAATAAGTCCATAGTTCATCAACAACTTTTGTCCATGCGTGAAATCTATACCGAAATTTTCCCATCCTGATTCAGCATTAATATTTTTATAGAAAAATATGCCGCCCGCTACGTCTTGTGTTTGATGATTTAGGATACTGACAGCCTCGGATAAGCATCCTCTGCTAAAAATAATGTCATCACTGGCAAACATGGCCCATTTGCCCTTAGCCTGTGAAAATCCAAAATTATATAATTGAGGCCAGGAATGCTTTCCTTTACCAAGATATTCTGTCTCATCATAAATCTGCTCTATGCCATGCTTTTGTAATATTTCTATGGTATTGTCTGAAGAATTTCCCTCGATAACAATAACTTCATAATGTATTCCTTCGGAAGCCTTTTTCAGACTTGCAAGCATTTCATCAAGGAGCTGGGCTCGATTTTTGGTCGCTAAGATGATGCTAACATCATATTCTATAGATGAATTACTTTTCACAATAAATAGTTTCTTTAATACAAAAATTCTCTGCTTCGAGAAATGCCGTGGCAATTATAACTGGGGGTACGCTTGATAATGGGAATCGTTTCCTCTTCTTGGTTTGAAATAGATATACTCTTTATCAACTTGCGTGTTTCTGAATTGCTTTGTTAGCTTTTTCGTGGCTTAAGCGATATGACACTGCAGTCCCCCCATGCATACCCCGTATAAACACTTGCTAATGCTTATAATTTAGAATTTACTTCTTAGTCTTGTCGACCTCATCTGGTCTCTCTCCTCATATTAAACATTATTTGATTAGATTTTTCAATAACTTATCATGCATATGAAACGACATCTATGAATCCTCTGAAAGTTCAGTCAGTCAAACCTTACCGAAGTATGCCCAATACCACGAAGAGGGAGATAATTCAACTGTCTCAACAGAGATCTTAACGAGACCGCTTCCTTCAATTAATTCTTCAATTTCCTGGATGTTCCAGCTAACACTTGGTTCATAAACTCTTAATTCTGCATCATGCTCGCCCTGTGGAGAGTTGGAAAACTGGCAAAGGAAATTTCCTCCAGGAGAGAGCTTTTGAGATAGGCCATGTATGTAATCCTTAACCAGTTCCCTCGTAATATGTTGAAAAACTACTATCTCATAAACTAAGTCTATGTTATCTGGAATAAGCGCTTTCCAATTATCAGCAAGTATAGGTGTAAAATTATTTATACCCTGTTCTTGCATAAACTTCTCAGCCTTTCTAAGTATAGTTTTGCTCACATCTATCCCGTAAACGTGCTTCACATGAGGTGCAATTAGAGCTGCTTCCCTTCCATAACCACAGCCAATAACAACAACCTTCATATTTGGCGTAAGTTTTAAGTATCGATTAATGATATCAAGATCATTCCCAAATAATTTCAAACCGCCATATTGCTTGCCATACCACTGATGTTCTTCAAAATAGTCCTTCTCCTGCATTTTCTGCCAATATGGAAGATTACTCCTAATAAGTTTGTCATCATTTTCTTCTGGCTTTTCTTCCGGCATGATACTTTGCTCGGGCTCTGCGGGATGCTCTATATTCAATTGGCTCAATAAGAGCGAGACAAAATCTGGTGCAAGTTTGGTGGCTTTTTCGAACTCGCGGCGCGCAGCTTCCCTCTGTCCCATCCGCAGCAGAATCTTACCAAGAGTAACAAGCAAAATGGGATCATCAGGTACTATATCCAGCGCGTCATGTATTGCATCACATGCATAAGCCAGGTCCGACAGATTTCCCTTCGCGATGAGTTCTTCTGCTTTTTGTACAAGTGAGATAACTTCCTCGGGCCATTCCGATTTGGTTGTTTCTTCGACAGGCTGTGATTTGTTAAATCCAGCCGAAACATCGGCAGCGGTGCCGGATGTGATTTCTTTGATATCGGGCTTACCCTCAGAGGGCGCTGTTATGTCAGATTCAAAGCTTGTTGATTCGGCTTGAATTTTGTTCTTCTCAAGTTCATCAAGCATTTCCTTAGCCTCGGTGAATTCAGGAGCGCTTTTAATAACTTCCTGCAAATTTTCTATAGCCAGGGTAGTATCACCTGTTTTTTCCGCTGCTTGAGCCAGATACCAGTTTATTCGCCAGTGATTGCAGCCGAGTTTTATTGCGGACGAGAATTCGGATATTGCTTCCATGTGGTGATCTTGATTCTTCAATATCAATCCTTTCCAGAGTCTGAAATAACCATCATCAGGGTAATAACTGGAGTAATTATGAATCCCTCCTCCGGCAAAAACCAATACTTCTGAAGAATTTGCTATCTTTTTGTCTGCCTCCAAAAGAAACTGGATATCCTGTGAATTCCTGCTGGTGGCAAAAATCTGCGCTTTATCACCGAGTGATTCAATAAAGGCTTCGGAACCGGATAATTTTGGAGTAATGTCAGTAATGTCGCTTAGGGAGACAGGTTTGTCAAGCAAATTACCCTCGATGTCGACGTAGTATTTCCATTTCCGTTTTTTCTTGGGCAACTTCATAATCTGTTTATAAATCGGGTTGAGTTTCATTGCTGCATTTTCTGCACCGAAAATTTGTTTGGCATATGCTTTTGCATTTTTGCCAATCCTTAATCTTTCTTCAGGATGGTGATATAAGTATTCAATAGCCTGTTTATATTCCAGTTCGCTATGGACAATTAAGCCAGTGAAATCATGTATAACTAAACTTTTAACCCCACCATAAGGAAAGACCACCGGTGGTATCCCAGCATACATGACTTCCTGCAAATTTAATTCAGCTGATGCGTAAGTATCCTCACATAATGGATAACCATATGCATCAAATATTTGAATTGCCTTTTTAATATCATTGACATATCCTCTAAAATCAAATCTTTCTGCAATTCCAAGTTGCTGCGCTTGTTCTCTTAGAAGATTTTCAATGCCCCCACCGCATACTATAAATCTTATGTTCGGTATTTCAATGGAAGCGCTCATCGAAACATAATTATGGTGCATCTTAGAAAAATGAACTAAACCAATATAACCAACATTAAAGTTTTGATGTCTTTTTAATCGGACTCCTTTAACGCGATCAAAATCTGCAGCGTCATACACCATCGCAACCTTATTGTATTTTTCTTCTATATTCATATTACGGAAAACGGGCAAATTGTTGTATGTATAAGGATTGCTTGGTATATTGAAATCAGCAAAGTTTACTAAATTCTCGGTAATTATTTGTGGAGGCCCATCACCGCTTATGTGGTACCACAATATTAAACGCATAGGTGGAAGAGCTGATCTTAAAAATTCATACATTTCAGGTGTATTCCAAAAATGAATCTGTACAATATCAGCATTCTGTATTTCCGATAAAATTTTACTTTTTTCAGGTTGGCTAATCACTCGAAAATTTGATTCCTTAGCTAGCGCGACAGCTTCAGCATGTGCAGGAAGCAAAGACAATATGCTGTGCTTTAATTTACCCAGACGGGATGAATACTTTGCAGCAGCTATCATTGCCCTGGAAGCGCCGCCAAGACTAAGCGATTGTATTATATGTAGAATCTTCAACATCGTGGAATAGATAGTAGAAATTTTTATTTATTATAAATCATGTTATATTCTTATTAAAAGATAGAAGATACCGAATATCGCGCTTGTGCCAATTCCATGCAGTCTCTACAATTTTTTCAATATCCGCATAGATGGGATTCCATTTTAGAGTATTCATTGCTTTTTGACTGGAACCAATAAGTATAGCTGGGTCACCAGCACGTCTTCTATCTTCAATAATTTTAAAATCTTCTTTGCTTATTTTTTTGACAGTATTAATAACATCTCGTACAGAATGACCGTTATTATTCCCGAGGTTGAAAGAGTCACTTTTGTCTGTTGCTTTCAGATATTCAAAAGCCTTAATATGAGCATCTGCGAGATCAGTAACATGTATATAATCCCTTATACAGGTGCCATCCTTTGTTGGATAGTCAGTTCCAAAAATCTTAATATTATCTTGCAGACCTAAGGCAGCATAGATGGTCAGTGGAATTAAGTGCGTTTCGGGATTATGTCTCTCTCCTATTTCTGCCTCAGGGTCTGCTCCCGCAGCATTAAAATATCTTAAATTTATATGTCTTATTCCATATGCTTTATCATAATCCTTTAATATTTCTTCGACTATAAGCTTGCTTTTACCATAAGGGTTTATAGGTTTTTGGGGATGCGTTTCCGTGATTGGTATTTCGATTGGCTCACCATACGTTGCACAGGTTGATGAGAAAATAAAATACCTAACCTCAAATTCTCTCATTATTTCAAGGAGATTTAAGGTATTAGCAACATTATTTTTGTAATATTTGGCAGGATTGTCAACGGATTCTCCCACATAAGCAAAGGCACTGAAATGCATAACTGCTTCAATAGGAAACTTTTGAAAACATAATCTTATTTGTTCTGTATTTGATAAATCACCGAAAAAAAACTCACCCCACTGAACAAAATCCCCGTGCCCATAAATCAGGTTGTCAAAAACAACAGTCTGATAGCCTTTTTGGTGCAAAAGCTTATTTGTATGCGAACCGACATAACCTGCTCCACCAACTACAAGGATCATTTTTTATCAATTTGTGCTGGTTTCGAAAACCAAACACCGGAATAATCTATTGTATGCATATCAAATTTTAAAGTTCGTAAATATTCGAAATCTTGGATAGCTTTTTTACAACCCTCCCAGTGGCCGTAATCATCTACCTGAACTATGCCATTGTTAGCGATAATATCATAGAAATTATTTAAGATTATTTTTGTTGATTCATACCAGTCTGAATCCATGTGTAAAAATGCAATCGTACCGATAGTATTTCTCATTACGGGCAGAGTATCTTGAAAATAACCCTTAACTGGTTCCAGAATTTCAAAAATATCTAATTTTGCGCATACCTCACACACACTATCTTCGGTTGCTGCACATGTACCAGTTCCCCAACCAGTTGATTCAGCATGTTGACCACCATGTTTATCATGTTCGGTCGGCGATGGCATCCCTTCAAAAGAGTCAAATGCATATAACAAACGAGGTTGTTTGCTGTATTTCTTTATAACATAAGCTAATAAAGCGGTTGAGCCACCGGCAGCAACGCCGCATTCAACAAAATTTCCTAAAATGTTTTGCTCACAGATGCTTTTTGCCAAAGAAAAAAGCGAGTATAATCGCTCCTCACTCAACATCGTATATGGACGAATGATCTTAAGTAATTCATAAAATTCTAAATCACTGATATATCTATGAGATATAGGAGGATTTCGTTTTAATATATCATTCAGAAGATTCTCAGCTTCTATATTTTCAGGAAAATAACGAAGTTCTTCCTGTAATACTTCTCTCGCTGCATCAACTTGATGCATTTTTAAAAAACAAGTCGCCCTTAAAAAATCAAGTCCTTGCTTTGAAAGTTTTAAGGATTTAGCTTTATTCAGCAAATCAAACGCCTTTTCAATATTACCTTTTTGAAGTTCATCTTTACCTTCTTGTATATATTTTTCATGCTCATATGATTTTAATAATTTATCAGTTGATCCCATATTTTCATGTAATTGAGATTTTTCAATTTGTCTTGCACAGTCATATAGATGTAATGCTCTTTCTTCAATGTGCTTTATTGTGTCCAGTTTTAGCTCATTTTTTGCACTATCTACTTTGCCTTTACGGAAAAAATACTCAAAAAGATGATCTCCGAGTTGTTCATTATTATGATGTTTATCGAACGTATGGTTTTTAATTGCTTTCTTATATTGTGTTTCATCAGCGCTTATACCAATGAAGTTAGAAACGGATTTTAAAACAAGAACAGGGTCTTCATGCATATACTCATAAGAAATGAATAAAATATCCTCACCACTTTCGTAAGCCTTGATATACGATTTAATATGACGACACCATTCATCAATATTTTGCGTAACGAATATATCTATGCCAGAAGAAACTTTGTTTTTAAGATGGGGATATCTTAAATGAAAGTAATAATAAGAACACAGTGCCTCGGCTGGTTTCCTGAAGATATAAATTACTTTTCCTCTGACTTTTTCACGTGTCCAGTGTGTTTTGATGAGTCTGAAAGGAAGTTTTACTCGGGTGTCTATATCGTCAATGTTTTTCTGCTGGATATCTGGAATTATATCATCTGCATGAATAGGAAGTTCTGTGCCTGTATCAAAACCATGTAACTGGAGAATAATATCCGATATTAAAAGTCGTATCCAAGTATTCCCTGAACGTGGATAGGAGACAATCCAAACATCCGATGGTTTTAAAAGAGCATTATTGTCTTTTGATAAATCAAGTTGTTTTTGTTTTGGGGATATAGAATTTATTTCAATTAATAGTTGCCGGGCTTTTATATTGTCAGGTTCGATAGCCAATAAATCGTTCACAGCTGAAATAGCTTCATCTGTGCGCTCAAGTTTAGCAAGAGAGATAGCTTTATCATAAAGAAGCCTCGGTATTTCCGGATATACCTTTAATGATTGATTAAATAATATGAGAGCTTTTTCATATTGATGAACATTCAGATAGTCAAGTGCCTGCTCAATCAAAACCTTTTTATTAGATACAAAAAAAATAGGCCCTTTTTTATACATATCTTCAGTTATTTCAAATATTTCTCTCATTTCTTCTGGAGATTTAATTTGATCCGTACCCCAACAATTTCTAACGATATCTCTTTGTTGGGGTGTAATATCCTTATGCAATTCTGCGAATATATTTTTTACTTCTTCGTAATTCGGATCGTTATCATAATCAGGGCGTTCTTTTAACATATCTTCTTTCGGTCCTGTTACGGTTATTTCTGTTTTCCACAGGTAATGTTGCTTGCCCATAAGAATGCAGTACCCAGTTTGAGTCCCAATTTCATTTGAGATCGTAAAAGTTGACAATTCAATTATGCTTTTTAGTCTGGGTAAAAAAAGAGGATCATACATATGTCCTGCTGTTACACATTCAAATCCATGACTCAAATATATTTCTGCATGACCTCTTAAAATATCCTTCCAATACAAACAAATACGAATAGTATCAAAATCTCTTCCCAATTCTTTGATGAACTGACAGTAGCTATTGATGTCATAATTGCTATCGATCCAATGAGTAGAATGCGCAGCAAAAGCTAATAAGTTCCTTCTAAGCCTCTGTTTTTCATGCTTTAAGGACTCTTCATCTAAAAAATGAGATGCATAATTTATAATGGGTCCTATTGAAAATAACGCTTTATTAGTTGTGGTCTTCAAAAAAGAATAACGATACGGTGCTGCGATAAAAAGTGCTGGAAGTGATGAATTAATGTCACAATTCCATAAATTATCTTTAGCTATTATTGGCCCGTGCTCTATAGCGGCTTTAATTTGATAGTCTGGTGATACTTGTGCATATTGTTTCAGAATTGTTGCATGGCCGTAAAAATCATTTGGGGGATAAAGTTCACCGGTAATTTGTGGTCTATCTTTAACTAATGACTGTAACTCATCAAGTGTCATGCTTCTTCACCTTATTTTTTATGTTAGAGCTATTTTTTACTACGGGTTTCCAGATCAGTATTGAGGCAGTGAGTATTGGATTTTTCCCAAATATTGTTGGCTTTTCATCAATAATTTTTATTATGCCTTTTTTCTGATAGCGATAAAGCAAAGTAACAAGATTATTGTTATAATCATTAACCTCAATATAGCGTTTACGCATAAGACCAAGTAATGTAGTAATTTCACAATGTTCATAGCAAGGCTCGAAATGGATTACTATTTTCGGATTAAATTTGCATATTCCCTCAATAAAACTATCTTGGAGTCGCGGAACGTAAGGGGTTGCGTAAGAGGTAAAAATAATAGCATCCTCTGGCATTGCAAGTGTTGTTATCTCTGGGGAAGTGAAATCACAGTAGCCTAAATCTATAGAAATATTCTCGGCTCTTGCTAAGATATTTGTTAATTCTTTGCCACTTTCAGTGTATTCTGCGGCAAGAAAAGACATGGAAGAATTATTCATATTTTTTGCAAGCTTAAGGATAATACTTCCATAACCACAACCTAATTCAACAATAGAAGAGGCAGGTAAATACTGTTTTAATGTTTTTTCTAATAAATTCATATATCTTTGATGTGCTTTATAAGCCGTAAGCAGTTTTAGTTTTTCTCCTATGCTGCATAAAACATCGGGTGTATCATAAATCATCCATTTTTCAACTTTCTCCAGAGTGATATCATTAATTTCCTTTTGAACTCTGCTTAGTAAAGGGCCCCATTTTTCATGTTCATATTCCCGAATTATTTCTTCTTTTGTTTTGTATTTTTGTTCCCATAGGTCAATCCCTAATAAACGCGCAGGCCAAGAAGAGAAACGCGGCAAATCATTAATTGTGTATTCTTTTGAAAGTTTCTTTTTCATTTCATCCGTAGTTTTTTAAGGTAAAAAAATTCTTTAAGAAATTATTTCAATTCCTCCCTGTTTTCCCAGACTTTCCAAAAAGCTGTAACTACGTCATCCAAGTCATGTTTTGTCATAGGAGGTCTCATAAGCTCATGAGTTATGAGTATGTCTTCATGCAATTTTTCTGCAACCGGACAGGTTCCCTTGCTGTAATCTACTTTTCCCGTGTACTTTTCACAAGTCCAGGGGCAACCGTTAGGTCCATATGCAATTCTCTTTTGAAACATGGGCTGTAAATACAAAGGCTTAACATAGCCAGTCCCAATTTTAACACCCTCGGTTTCTCTCAATTCAATCGGCATGAGTTCAGCTTTCACGGCCTGAACAAATTTATCTCTGTGGACGCCCGCAATTTCTTGATTGTATTTTACGGGGTGTACATAAAAAACATGCTTGCATCCGGTACGAACTTTTGTAGGTTCAAGACAGGGAATTTCTTTCAATTCATTAGCCAAATATTCAACATTTCTTATCCTTTCTTGTATCAAAAAAGATAACTTTTTAAGCTGCTCTCTTGCAATGGCGGCTTCTATTTCTGTCATCCGGTAGTTAAACCCGATCATATTGACAAGAGAACTGTAGCCTTTTGCTTCAATGACAGCTTCAGCATGATTTCTTATGAGTCTCATTTTATCAGCAAGCCCATCATCGTTTGTTACTATGATTCCGCCTTCACCTGTATGGATATGTTTGTGATAGTTTAGTGAAAAGATACCTATATCACCTAATGTACCTGCCCACGCGTCATTATATTTTGCTCCCGGCGCCTGTGCGCAATCCTCAATTACCAATAGATTGTGCTCTTTTACAATATCGTTAATCTTGTCAGCATCATAAGGCTGTCCGAAAATATCAACTATGATTATTGCTTTTGTCCTTTCTGTAATTCTCTCTTCAACAGATTCGGGAGACAAGCAGAAATAATCTTCTTCTATATCTGCAAAAACAGGGATTGCGTTATAAATCAAAGGAGCAACAGCAGAAGCCGTCATTGTGTATGGGGATACGATAACTTCGTCACCTGGTCCCACCCCTGCAGCACCAACCGCACAGTATAAAGCCGAAGTCGCTGAATTTACCGCTATCGCATTTTTTACATTGAAATATTCCGCCCACTCTGCCTCTAACGCCTGTATTTCAGGCCCGCCATAGAAGTCTTCATGCCAGACGCCTAAAAATCTTGAAAAGATACCCGACTGAAAAACTCTTTTAACCGCTTCTTCCTCTTCATGTCCAATAACTCTGTAAGCAGGAAATTTTGTTTTTCTGACTTTCTCCCCTCCAAGCAATGCTAATTCAGGCATATATTTTTCTCCAAAAGGTTAATAATATTTTCTATTGGATTATTAATAAATTCAAACTTACACTTTGCAGTGTCTCCATTATCGAGAATCACAGTTGTTAGCTTTTGTATAAGGTCATTTCTATTAAGAATGCTCTTTAAGATACCCCTTCTATCAAAAACAAAAGGATTTTCTCTGTGCAATCCTATTAATATGCTTATGGCAGGTTTATCAAGAATTATCGATTCTATTAAAAACATAGAAGACATGCCGCAGATGAGATCTGAAGCGGCCATTAAAGTATGAGAATCCAACTTGTGGGAAATGACAACCCTTATGGGGTCGGCCTCATAGGTGTCGATCAATGCAAAGAAACTGTTTGGGTTCTCCCGTGGATGCAATTTCAAAACAACACAAATTTCTCGACCGGTAGTCCCCGAAGCAATCTTGAGCACTTCCATTAATCCTTTGAATATGGTTTTTTCCGTAAATCCCCAATACAGTTGTGCAGAATCCTCTTTATCGTAATCATCGGCAACAGGCTCTGACGCAAAAGTGATAAGAAAACCTGAGCTTCCCACTTTAAGGTAATTCCTTATTTCGTTTATCGTTTCCTTTGTTATTGTATCCTTTTTGTGCAAGAGAGTTTCAAAATGCGGGTTCCCGACAACTTCAATGACTGCAGGCATCAAACCATCTTTAATAGCTTCTTGTTTAGCGTATTCATCCATCACAAGTATTTTAGACGGTAAATATCTATGTGTTTTATCCTCTTTATATTTGTTTAACTCTGACAGCACATACTTAGAAAATCTGATTCCATAATTAATCCATTGGTCAAGAATTGCGAAAGAAAGTATCCCAAGTTTCTCGGCTGATTTCCATATAAATCTTTCCGTAAAATCATCGCCGCTCGTTCCGGTAATTATACAATCAGGCTTTTCTTTCGTTAAAAATAACTCAATATCTTTTAGCTCAATATCATGAACATGTTCGATGATATTAAAGCTTGCTATGCCGGCTTCATCGTACTTTTTTAATGCGTGATCTTTGCCGAATAGTCTTATGTTATAACCTTTTCTTCTTAAAGGTTCAACCAAAGGTATGATTACATTTGCTCCTCCAGGATCTCTGGAAAACAATAATATAGTCTTGTGCATTAATTCTTGGAATCTCTAATTGTTATGCATGTTTTTAAAGCCTTGTACCCATCTTCAAATGAGCATTTCAAATCTTCACCTTTTGTCAGGTGTTTGTAAATATTATCCACCGCAAGGTAAAGAGCATTGCCTAATGAAGTGTTTAGTTCCTTTGTTTTAAAAAGAACTCTATAATCTTTAAAAATGTCATCTTGCCGAACATCGTATTCCTCTATAACAAATCCTGAATTTATTATTCGTATCTTTTTTTTCTCAAATAAGAGTTCAATTTCAAATATTGTATATTTCCGGCAATCAACAGTTTGCAAATAAAAATGGTTATTATTTTTGAAAGTCAACACAGCTGAAACGCTTTTATCGTCTTTATAAAAATCAGCTAACCTTTTGATAACTTTTGTTCCTTTGACTTCAAAATCAAAATAACTTAATAAGTCTAAAAGATGTGAACCATTATGAATCAACCCTTTGCCATAAGTGCCGAGGCCGGTTAAATAACTCCCATAGACGCCTTTTTCTATATTCTCTTTTATCTTCTGAAACTCAGGAACAAATCGCCGTGAGTAATTAACAGCTATAGGAATATTTTTATTATTATGAATTTTTAAAATATAATTAGCTTCAGATATTGTTTTCGTAACAGGTTTTTCCAAGAATATGCATCTAAGAGGTAATCTAAGAAGGTTCTTAACAATATCAAAATGCAATTCATCTGGCACTGCAACACTTGCTACATCTATCTCTTCTGAATTGAATGCCTGTTCTATACTGGCATATGCTTTGCCGCCCCATATTGAAGCTGATTTCTGAGCTTTATTTTTGTTCGCATCAACAAATCCCAATAGATTGAACCCATTATGTGCATGGAAAGCATGCGCGTGGGTGAGAATTCTACTACTCCTCAGTGAATCAAAAAATGCTCCAACATTTCCTGCTCCGATTATCAAAACGTTGTATTGAGGTTGCATAAATCCTCAGGATTTTTCTATCAGAAACCAATTCATATCATCGAATAGGTGATACTTAGGATCACGATGATAGACAAAGCCATAATCTATCAGTTTCAGGTCTTTAAATTTATCAAGCATCTCTCCGGGAAAGTCCCGCTTAAATAACTTGTTCTTATGCCCGCGATACATTATGTCCACTGGGGTCGAATTATAATATTCTATGAGACAAATATATTTCTTGCTTGTTTGATATAACAGATCGTACACTCTATTAAGCATATCTGGATTAATATGTATCAAGACACCTTTTGTAAAGACAAAATCACGTTGGTAATCGGGTACAAAATCAAGTAAAGACCTATCATAGATGTTTAAGTTTTGTATTCTCCTTAGTTCTCTTACCGCCTTAGCGTTTATTTCAATCGCTGATAGGTCTATGTCAGCTAAGAGACTCCGTATTGCCAGAAGATTAAGACCTATATTTGAGCCAAATTCTATAACAGATTTAATATCAAAGGTGCTCTTGATAATTTGCCTCAATAGAGTAATATTGCATTTGACCATGTCGATGTTCTTATTCCTGTCAATATAATCGTCACCGAAACTTCCAGACCAAAATTCCTCTTGATCTGTTTTAAATACACTCATAGAAGTCGTCTCCCATTCTTATATATTGATCATTTTAACGATCCAAATTATTAAGAACCTTGTATTTAAACTCGGCGATTTTCCAATCTTCCTCGTTATCAATATCTTGCACTTCAGACTCAGGAACAATAAGTGGCACAGTATATTCTGCAAAGAGTTTCATTTGTTTCAATAAGCTACCGGTTTTCATGAAATAAAACTGGCCTGTATCATGATATGCAGGCATCAAATCTTGGGAACGCTTTGAATAATTTTCAGGCCAGAGCATCACGGCCCTCCTGTTTTCGATTTTTAATGCTCTCTGAATTGGATAGCTGAAACGTGTAATTGGTAAAACACAGTCTGCTCCCGAATCGAGAAGTAATTTCTTGGCTTCCATCAATTTTTGAGGAGTTACAAATGGAGCTGTAGGATATATACAGCAAAGGTATTCAAATGCCATCCCTCTGTTTTTGTATTCCAGTATGACTTCTTCTAATACCTCAGCTGTCATAGCGTAATCAGAAGAGGTAGCTTTCGACCTGAAAAAAGGCACTTTTGCACCAAACGAAATAGCAATTTCAGCAATTTCTTTATCATCTGTTGATACCATAATTTCATCAAAACAAGATGCAAGTAAAGCAGCATCTATTGAATATTTAATAATCGGGAAACCTAAGAAAAATTTTATATTTTTACGCGGTATCCTTTTACTTCCGCCGCGGGCTGTAATTATCGCTACAGTTTTACCGTTCATTTTTTTCTTTTACATGAGAATTCTTCTTGTAACAAACTATAGAATAAAGAATTACACCATTTGCCTTCTGTCCAATGTGTTTCTCTATGACAACCGTCGGGTTTAAAACCTAATTGTTCAAAGAACTTTATTTTAGGTGTGTCAAAATCGTAGATCTCTGCCCATAGTCTATGCAGCCCTAATTCATCAAATGCATATTTCATGATCGTCGATGCAGTATCGGGAGCATATTTCTTATCAATGTATAAGTTATCTGCGCCGATATAAATTGAAAGATCGGCATTCCTGTCAATCCAGTTGATATAACAGAGGCCACATGCTCCGAGCAAACGGCGGCTTTTCAAAGCGATTATTGAAAACATAATAGTTTTTTGATCTTTAAGCACAATATCCTCATACCATGAATATTGTTGTCCCATTCCTAATTCGCGATATTCTCTGAAATATTTGCGATATTCAGGATTATTTCGCCACTCCAAAAGGTAAGGTAAATCATCTTTTTCAATCGCCCGAAGACCCACATATTTTCCTTTTAGCATAAAGGTTCCTTTATATCCGAATAATATAAGGCATCACCAGCTACTTTGGAAACAGATAACAATTTTCCAACCATATCGTTTAATTTAAATGGAGGCACAGAATTGATCGGTGCGGGACGCAAAGCTTCCAGGTCTTCAAGGTTAATTTTTTCACCTGCTTTCATATCTCTGACAAAACGTAGACATCGGCGTTGCACGACAATAGTATCAGTCTCATTCTCTTCAACAATTTTTATCCCGTCTCCTAATGAAAGCTCGAGATCGCGGCTTCGTTCAATCATCTCGTGCCATGTTTTGGGGTTCATGGAAAATGCATGATCAGGTCCTTCTCTTGTATTGTCGTCTGTAAAATGTTTTTCGATTACCCTTGCTCCAAGTGAGATTGCGCCCAGGACAGAAGAATGCCCAGGTGTATGATCGGAAAGTCCAAGGAGCATATTCGGGAATGTAATAGCATATGTCTGCAAGACCTTCAAATTGATATGGCGGAAGTTTTCGATGCTGCCAGTGTAATTCGTATTGCATTGGAGTAAAACAATCTGGCGGTTATATTTAATGACCGCATTAACAGCACGGACGACATCTGCCATGCTTGATGCCCCCGTAGCCAATATTACTGGTTTACCTTTCCTGGCAACCATCTCAATAAAAACAGTCCATGTGATATCGCCGGAACCGATTTTATATGCCGGGATATAATGATCCAGCAGGGCAATTGCTTTTTCATCATAAGGTGTAGTCATGAAATCTATGCCCACTTCTTTTGCAGCATTGGCAAGCTCTTCACTCCATTCGCGATTACATTCATATTGTTTATATACCTCAAATACTGACTTTTTCCATGAAGATTGGTGACTGATTTGACCTCCGAGATTCTTAAACCCATAGTCGCTGACGATTTTGTTAGCTTTAAAATGTTGAAATTTGACAGCGTCTGCGCCAGCGTCTTTGGCAAGCCGGATTAGATTTTTTGCACGGTCTAAATTCCCGTCATGGTTTGATGCGATATCCGCTATAAAGTAAGCGGCTTTGTCAACAGCAATTTCTCTGCCGTTTATGAAAATTACGCTGTCATATTGCATTGTACCCCTCTAAGTTAGAGTAATCTTTAATTATACTTGAAATCACTTGTTCAAAAGTTGGCAAACGATATCCTAAAATATTTTCAGCTTTTGTTACATCTAACCCAAGACTCTCTGCCCTGGGAACACCATGCAAATTGAAAACGCTTCCTATTTCAATCCGTGAAAGATGAATATTTAATCTATGAGCAATAGCTTCTATAAAGTCTTTTTTGCTTTTTACTTCTCGGCTGGCCAGGTTGACAACTCCGCATGCTCTCTTGTTTATCAAATCAAATAAATGTGTTGAAACCTGTGTAACATTGATGCTCGAAGTGAAATAGTCTTCGAAAAGTGTTATGGGAATATCTTTTTTTAGAGATTCTATAACCCACTCCAGGAAGGTAGGATGATCCTTCAGATTACGAAAGCCTACGATATTTGTGCGTACGACCAGAGCTTGCGGATTCAGAAGTGCAAAGAATTCACCTGCATATTTTGTCCTTGCATATTCATTTACGATCTTTACGGGATAAGTCTCATCATGCTTTTTGTCTTTATCTCCGGTGAAATAGTGGTCTGTCGAAATATGAACGTAATAAGCGTCTATTCTGTTGCACATATCTGAGAGTATTGAAGCAGGACGCGCATTTACCAGATAGGCATATGCTGCGTTATTCTCGCATTCATCAAGGTTCACTACTGCCACAGTATTAATAACGACATCAGGTTTTGTTGTAGACAAAATCTTTCTTAAAACAGAATCATTCATAATATCAGCACAGATATCGGCATTTTTACGTGCAATTCCGATTGCACTGTAATTGCGATTTTGTGTTTCTTTCAGAAGAGCCTGTCCCAACATTCCTGTGGAACCGAAAATTATTATTTTCATTTCGAAGTTTTCAGAACGTCAGCAAAAACAGGATTTGCTGCTGGGCAAAAGTCGGTATTGGCGGTCATAACGAATGTTATCGGACTTGTGATGAATTCATCACCTTTTTTGAGACCCAATGAAAAATATGCACTGTGAAGGGCAGAGGTCCCTGAATTAAAAACGACAGCATATTTAACGCCGCAATATTCTGCTATTTTTATTTCAAATTCCGGAATTTTAGGACCCTGCGTTATAAAATCACTTTTAAGAACTTCTACAACTTCCTTAATATCAGATTTGTCGATATACTGACGACTGTATGGGATGATTTTCATATAGAGATTAATTGCAATTTATTGTTTAACTGCTTTTTTCTTGTTACATAGATAATGGGGAGTTACAACATAACATTTTAAACAAAGATTCGAATATCTTCTCTTCGTAAAGTTGCGCTTAAATGTCGCATATTTATCATTGCCAAAAATTTTGAAAATATTTGTTTCAAAAACATTGCCTAAAACTTCTTCACCTTTCAAATCTAAACAACAAGGAACAACATTACCATTTGTTAGAATCGTAATGGTTTCAAAAAGAGGGCCACAATATATTGGTTTTTCCCGAGCATATGAGACAGATGAGAGATTACCAAATTTCCTAAACCCTGGCCATACCATTGCAGGAAAACTTTGAAACTGAACTTCAGATAATTCATCTTTAAAGTAGTCAATTAAATACCTCGGAGGATTATTGAAACTGAAATTTCCCGCTCTGTTGAGATTGTCTAATGTGCTTTTGTCACAAATTCTGACATTGCTTATTTTAACAACAGGGTTTTGTTTCCCTAACTTTTTTCTAATACGTAGAAGTCCTTTTAGATTCAAGGCATTCTGATAAAAATTGGCATTTCTTCGGATTAAATTGTTTTCTTCTGGACTTTCTCCGTCAAAAGATACTTTCATTTCATCTAATCCCATTTCAATAATGTTGATAGCCCTTTCTTCAGTAAGTGAGCTGGCATTCGTAGTAATTACAGTCTTTTGTACACCTAAATTTTTCAATCTTTTAATAAAATATTCAAGGTCTTTGTTGAGCAAAGGTTCGCCGCCATGATAAAGCACTACTACACGAGGAATAAATTTCTCAACTGAAAGCTGATTGAGAATGATATTAAATTGTTCTCTTGTTAACTTAGGACGTTTATTTGGTTCAGTCCCTGTTGGACAATGAATACATCTAAAATTGCAGAGTCCGACCGATTCTATACGTAAAACATCAGGAAATAAATCCATGATTTATTATAATCTTTTTTTTAACTGTAATATTGAACCTCTGGCATTAAGATAAAACTTAGCTTTATCAAGATAATGAAACCTCCCAAAACCTTCTGCTATGTTTGCTGGGATAGATAATACGACTCTCTTTATTTGAGAGGTAATGCCAAAGATTTCGTCTTTTGAAAAGCTTGCTGTAAGGCCATAGGATTTGATAGTCAATTCTTTAGCCTTTTGCCAGACTTCCAGATATTCAAAACTCCTTATCTCCATTAATCTCCTTTGGTCTCAGTAAAGTACAATTTAATATCCATAAATTACTATGAATCCCCATTAATCTCAAAGATTTCTAATCATCTCTCTTAATTCCTCAACTGTTAACCGCCATGTATTTGTTCCAGAGTTATATTCAAAATCTTCTGGTACGGGTTTGCCTCCTTTGTTTTTAAACCGCCGGGCAAAAAACCTGAAGTCTGGCTGGATAACATAATAATTCTTGAATTCCAATGTATTTCTCGCTTCGTCTTTTGGAACCATAACCTCATGGAGTTTTTCTCCAGGACGTATACCAATAATTTTGGTCTTACATTCTGGCGCAATTGCTTTTGCAATATCCATTATATTCATACTCGGAATCTTAGGAATAAATAGCTCACCACCCACCATGCGTTTAAGACAATCAAGAACAAAGTCTACTCCCTGTTCAACGGTAATCCAGAATCGTGTCATCCTTGGATCTGTAATTGTCAATACACCGGTTTCCCTCTGTTTCAGGAAAAAAGGTATAACGCTGCCTCTGCTGCCTACAACGTTCCCGTACCTGACGACACTGAAAATGGTGTCTTCCCTTCCCACGTAAGAATTACCTGCTATGAACAGTTTATCCGAGCATAGCTTGGTCGCCCCGTAAAGATTGATCGGATTTGCAGCCTTGTCTGTACTTAATGCAACGACTTTCTTGACTCCCTTATCAATCGCAACATTGATAACATTTTCAGCGCCCAAGATATTGGTCTTAACCGCTTCAAAAGGGTTGTATTCTGCGGCTGGGACCTGTTTCAAGGCAGCAGCATGAATTATGTAATCCACTTTATTGAACGCTCGGTACAACCGTTCCTTGTCGCGGACATCTCCGATAAAATACCGCATACAGGGATATTTTGAGTCAGGAAATTGTTGCGCCATTTCGAACTGTTTAAGTTCGTCTCGGCTGAAGATAATAAGTTTCTTAGGTTTGTATTTTTTTAGGATGATCTCAGTACATTTTTTCCCGAATGATCCTGTGCCGCCAGTGATTAAGATAGTTTTGTCATTTAACATGAATATTATCCTTATTCAAATAAATACTAAGGCGGTCATTAGTAATGCGATATTCTTAGCACTTTCTGTCATTGTGGATTGTCCGCAATTATTCTGGGTTTTTCAGAAAGATTCCCGACAAGCGGGAATGACATCCATGTAGCGTTACTTATAGCCATCTTAGTCTGTATTAGTTTAGTAAAAAATTTATTCATAATAGTTATATTATACGCTATGAGTCAGTCACTTTTTTGAAATTATTCATCAGATCAAAAATATGTTGCCAGCATTAAACTTGATTTTATAATGGATAAAAAACAAAGATTTCAATCTGAGGTCTTTAATCTGGATTCCCTCATCGGTCCGTACTCAGATGGTCTCTCTCTTCCGAGAGTAGTCCGGGGAGAAAGATAGGAATGACAAACAATAAATAATAATGATTTAACCCCGAAGCTGAGCTTCGAGGAATTCCTTATATTAAAAAAACTGGTTTTATTTATTAAATTTTCAATACCCCACAGTCTCTGCTGTGGGGATTCCTTGAACCCCCTTTTGTAAAAGGGGGTTTGGGGGATTTTTTAAATAATAATTTTTTCCTGATGATACCCCGCTGTCTCTGCGGCGGGGAGTTTCATTTTTTCTCTAAGGTACTTATTTTTGCCTCCAGGTCTTTTAGTTTCTTATTTAATTGTTCAATATAAACGTGAGCTTTTTCCAGTTCCTCAAGGATGCCTCTCTGATGAGATCCGACCTCTACAATTTCCTGTCCATTATCATCCTTGCGAACCCCCGGAACTGCGCTCAGATGTTTATTTGTCCACATATACCTGGCATGATCTTCAATTGATTCCATCTTATAAGTCGGCTCAAACACATAATCAGCATGTAATACGCTTCCTCTCTGGTAGATTGCTCCATTTACATCTAATGCTCCCTCTGGGGTTGTTGTCCCTATGCCGACATTGCCATTACTAAGGATCGTAACAAGATATGTGCCATAACTATGAAATTGAAATGATGGGCGATTTGAAAGTTGAGACCCGCTGGCAAAAGTACCTTTCCATGCGTCAAAAACAACAGCTGCTGTTGTTCCTGTGTCAAGAGAAGTAGGAATAACTCCAACAAATTTTAAGGCACTATCTATATTCCTCAGAGCAGTCGAGCCAAGCTCGCCAACAAATACAGGAGAAAAAATTCCTGGTGTTAAAGTATTATTGACAACAAAAAAATTATCACCAACAGCATCAGAAACATTTCCTGTGAATACACTTTCCCAACCACCAACTATAGTATCAGCAACAACCTGTAGTTTAGTGCTTGGGCTATCAGTTCCAATCCCTACTCTCCCAGTGTCAGTAACTACAAATTGCGTATTTACCCCTGCTGCATCCTTCACAACCAGCTTGTCGGCGGCCTCTGCAACAAGCGGAGAGCTGAGAGCAAAGAGCAACGTGAAAGAAGCTAAGAGCATAGAGCAGAGAGCCAAGCATCGCTTAGCGCATAGGGCATAGCGCATAGCGCATGGTGCAAAATACCTAACCCGTCCTATGTTATTTTTTCTATCCATCTTTTCCTCCTTGTTCGCTAAGCGCAAAGAGCAAAGCGCATAGCGTTAAAACGTTTTCCTTTTTCGTTAAGCGCATGGCGTAAAGCGAACGCCAAACACTCATTACCTTAGCGTCTTCTGAAAATTGGTAGTCTTTCGGCATAAATGGTCCAATTTGTCTAATAAAACTTCAAGCATATCATCAGCTATTAATTTTCTTTTGTTCAAGATAATAAGAATATTTGCATTTTCAAAAGTAGATCTCCGGGCAATATTAAGGAACTGATAGAATTCTTTCTTAGAAATGGATCCACTGCCCTCTGCAATATTGTTTGACATGGACATCCCTGCACCACGCAGTTGCTCAGCAAACCTGAACAGTTTTTTTGCTTCAAGCTGGTCTGCAATATCGAACAGCATATTTCCAATCTCGATTGATTCCTTCCATATCTCTAAATCCTGAAATCTGAACTTTGTCATTGGCTGAGAAATACTCCAGATTTTTTATGCTACAGGTTCTAATTCGATCTTCTCGATTCTTGATAAAGCCTTTGGGCGAATTTCTTTTATAGATATATACACTACCTTAGTACCCTCAGCTTCTAACTTCTTCCCCAATTCAAGATTGAATTCTTTTAATTCTTCATCAAACTCCGGTAAGAGAATGATTTCAGCATCGATAGAAATTTTCCCCTCTATCTCCGGATGTTCGAATATATATCTGCTGAACTCAGCGCTCAGCTCTATATTGCGTTCTATCAATTGTTTTTCCTTACTCATCTCTTTCCTCCGGAAATTTCTGTTTATAATATTCCCAGTTAGATTTCAAGTCGTTCTCTGCAAATGTTAAAGCATCATTATAGTCCTGGTTGAATAAGGGTGTTTTCTTCACACTACCCTTTCTATTCAATATATCTCTGTGTGCAAATCCATGAGCAGTATCATACCTAACCACAGGATACCATATGTCATTGATCTTTGTTTCATATTGCACTCTAAAAAACACTATTTTCCCTCTTTCAGAAATATGTAAGTGTCTGTATCTGTCGGAGGGGCCAATTCTGATAACATATTCAACTTTCTTACCATTCATCTCAATTCATACATACAGAGCAAAGGGCAAAGCATCGCATAGCGCATGGTGCAAAATACCTAACCCGTCCTATGTTATTTTTTCTATCCATTGTTACCTCCTTTTTTTTATGTTAATAAAAATGTTCAATGTTCAACGTAAACTGTAAAGCGTAAAGTGTAAACTGTTCTATACCGTAAACTGTAAAACGTAAAGTGTCACCTCTTAAGAGATTTTATTAGACCTGTAAGCATCTTGTCTATATCATTCATATTTAAATTCCGTAAAGTGTGAATTGTAAAGCGTGAAGAGTTTTTCAAACAGCTATCTCTTCAACGACTTTATTAAGCCAGTTAACATTTTATCAATATCATTCATAAGCATCGATACTTCTTGAAGAGAGATTTCTTTCAGATAATCTAATCTTAAAGCAATTTCCAGGTGTGTATCGAGTTCACTTAGAGAGCCTTGTGCTATGTGGAGAAATTGGATAAATTCTTTCTTTGTCTGTCGAGCTGCTCCTTCTGAAATGTTTGCTGGAATGGAGATGGAAGCTCTTCTCATCTGATTAGTTAGACCAAAATCTTCTATTTTTGGAAAAGTTTTAGTCAATCCATAAATCCTTTGCACCAGATCTATTGACTTTTTCCACACGTCTAATTTTTTGTGAGGTTTTTCTAACATCTTTTCCATCTTTCGTGTTTAAGTTGAAATGAAACGCACAGTCGATATATTGCCCTGTTTTATAAGGCTAATTGTGAGCAAGCTTTTGCAAAACTGTATCAATAGAGGCTTTGCAGACTTTTTTGCCCAGTATTTATCCATCTTAAAGGAGTTTTGGGCTGTTAGTCGTTCCCAAATCCTTAGCCCATGCGGTTTTGCTAATTTCAGTGCTCGTAACCATGCGAAATTAAATATTAATAACGACCTTAATAGATTCTTTTCAACTTTATTACGAATGAACCCATCTTTTTAATACCGTAAAGAGTTAACCGTAAAGCGTAAAGCGTAACAAAAACCATTAAACATATTTAAACCTGTAAAGCGTAAAGCGTCATCAGATGTCTTGCCAACACTTCACGGTTCACGATTCACGGTCTTTATTACACTTCACTGTTTACTCTTTACGATTTACGGTTTACGGTTTTTCTCTTAAACTGCGACATATTCAGCAATAGAATGAGACTCAGGAACAGGCAAATTATCTTCCTGTAGCCCTTTTATATGCAAATCTATGGCTTCATGCATATTCCTTTTTACCTCTTCAATATTTGCACCTGTTGCAATACAGCCTGCTAAATCAGGTGAATATGCTGAATAGTTATTCTCAGCTTTCTCTATAACGATAAGAAATCGATGCATTTTATTCTGCCTCCTTTAACTTTGCCTGCTTTAAAATACTATTTAGAGTCTGTTTATAAAGTACGATTCCGATAAAAATCGTCATTCTCGCGAAGGCGGGAATCCAGTGTTTTCAATGCCTTCTGGATCCCCCGGTCAAGCCGGAGGATGACAAACTCTGACTTTA
>JBAQLU010000224.1:0-10806 GCA_049302065.1 Thermodesulfovibrionales bacterium | reverse complement strand
TAAGTGGAAGGTTTATTGCTTTGTATATTGAGCAGCGCATGCTGCCTCCTTTACCTTCTCAGCCTCACCGGGCCATTCTTAAAGGTGATTTATTAAAACATAAAGCGGTGAGTGCTGTCAAATAATGACTTGACCAGAGAATCCAGGGTGTATTCAGCAAACTGAAGATTCCTGACACTGCTAAGATCTGATTTTTCTTGCAGTGTAATATCATCTTAACTCCTTCAGGAAAGACTCGCCGAGATCATTCACGTTCAGTTGTGCACAACACCTGCTATGTAGATTGTCAACCCCTAAGAGCTAATCGGTAGGTTTCTCCTTTCTTTATTTTCTTTGAGAGATAGGCGCGTATATTTTCCCAGCCTGCTATTCGCGGTCAATTGCCGCATGATTCTTATTCGGTAAAGCTTTAAGGATTGCCGTATCCTACAAAACGTAACATCACTGTTACAAGGTGTTCGTTCACGGTCAATCCAGACGTAAAGGGATAATATTTTGTCTCCTCTCAATAAGTTCTCTTACGCCGCTGCGATCACATAGGGCTCATTATTTAAAAGGATTCTCCTTATTCGTATGATCAGATTTCTGGCAATGGCAATGATTGCTCTCTTTGCCCCTCTACGATATTTCAGTTTCATATATTTGCCCCGCCAAAAGAGATCCTTCACGATCAGATGCCAACTACTCTCTACCAAACAGGTTCGTGCTCTTGTGTTGCCGCACCGCGTGATCCTGCCCTGACGCACATACTGTCCTGTAGAATATTCTGAGGGCGTTAATCCCATATACGATGCAATTTCATCTGCAGTCTTGAATCTTTCTATATCCGGGAGCTCAACCAAAAGTTCCATCGCAATAAGGTTCCCTATCCCGGGCACGCTTCGGAGAAGCTTTACTTTATGACTATATTTCTCGCTCTGGGATAGCACGATGATCTCTTTGCTGATCTTCGTCAACTGGCTACCGAGGTACTCGTAAAGGTCTATCAGGATATCAAACGAAACTTTGACTACTTCATGCTCAAGATGCAATTCTCTCAGCCACTTTACATACCGTTTTGTCCAGCTTTGTTTGGAAGGAAACGGTGACTTTATGCCATGAAACAAGAGCTTGCTCTTTATCTGCCTCATCACATCACTTCGATGTTCCATCAACTGGCGACGGGTCCGTACCAGCTCCCTGTTGGCCCGGTCTTCCTCACTCAGAACGTAAACCTTCTTGAGCATATTGCTCTCTAAGAGCTTGGCAAGTTTGCGACTGTCCCTCTTATCCGTCTTGACCTTGTTGCCCGACTCCACCGGAATCAGGGATGGAGGAACCACTATTGTCTCTATCCCATCTTTACTCAGCTTGTCGTAAAGCCCAAAACCGCATGGACCAGCCTCGTATGCAACCTTAACCTTACAGTCCTTAAACCGCTCCAGAAATTTCTTCAGGGGCTGATATTCGCTAAGCATGCTCCCATGAAATACTTCTTCACCGTTTACTCGCGCCGTAATATGCCAATTTTCCTTATGAACGTCTATCCCGATATAGACGTCTCTCCCGATTGCAAAGACTTTTCCCTTCTGATAATCTCTTCTCATTGGTAGCCTCCTTTTCTATGTGTTTTACCCACATATAGAGTATAAAGGGGGCTATCAATCTATCATAGTATCTACAAGTTGTTAAAAACGGAGTGGCTTTAAAATTCAACATTACTTCATCAACTCAACTCCATTGATACTTTTCAATGGGTGAGACTCTCAAGGCTGAAATCATATCATGGCTTACTACACATATTCATAATCATATTTCCTTTTAATATGCGGAATGAATAAAGAAATAATTTGATGAATATTTCTTATAAATTCTTCTAAGGTATTAAGGCGCATGATATTTTGTACGTCTATGCATAATGCAATTAATAGACTAAGAATTTCATATGTTAAATCATCCACAGACAATTCTTTTAAGCAATCATCATAATTTGGAAGATTGTTAGGGTATCCCTTAACATCAAATCTTGCATAAAAAGTGGAAGGATCAAAGGCTTTAATTTTAAAATCAGACGAATGAATTTTTTTCTGAAGGTGCATGAAATTCAATACCAGTAAAGAACTTAGGGATGTTCGATTCTTACGACCATAAAAAAGACTGTCGATTGCTCTCTGTAGAGAAGATATTCCTAATTGAATTAGGGTGTAATGTGCTGACATTTCAAATAATCTAATAACCCTATTATTCTCTGTGATTACTCTTCCATACTCATAATTAATTTGGGAAGTTACAACCCTACTTTTATCCAGGAAAATCAATGGTCTAAGATCTGGCGGTAAAACGGGGATGGCATCCAGCATCATCCAATCAGCTTCATTCCCTGACCTTCTGACAATATCAACAAGCTTCAAATTCATGAGCTCATCGTAATTTGAGCTATTTTTAAATTTTCTCTCTAATTCATGATAACGCTTATTCAGATCATTCTTTTTTAAAAGCTCCCGAATAGCCATAGGTCCGCTTAAAATTAAACACTTGCCACCGAATCGACGCCATTTATCGCGGGCTTCCACTTCGGTTAGAATCTTTCTCTCTCTTAAGGACGTAATATCAGATTGCACAACGACAAACCTTCTGCGGTGAATAATGCTCTCAAGATCAGACATTGAGATATTAAGGAGAATACTAATTATCTCTTTAAACCAACTGTGAACAATCGGCGTCGCAAGTTCTATATGCGCAAATCTTTCTTTCCTAGCTTTTGCTTCAATGATCTCAACGCCACATTTTTTACAGAAATTATTTTTCTTGTCAGAATAGTCATGACGTTTTCCACAGAGACAAGCAGAGACAAGTATAATCTCGTAAAGGTCCAAATATTTTTGCGCAAAAAAGTCCATCATTTACCGGTAACAGAGTTTTTCTATTAATCGTTTCTGATTTTTCTACTACTTGTGCTGCAGCAATGGAGAAAATCTTTTTTAAGAGAGGTTCCCTATTAATCGTTTCTGAATTTTCTACTACGCCGAATGAATATTCTCTTATTTTTTCCTCATTCATCAATAAAATAGGGAAGAATTCCGAGATGCTATCATCGATTGCAGAATTTTTTATTAACCTATCCAAATCACAAAATATAAACCAGTCTGGCTTTCCCCTTTTCCCCCAATTAGGTTTTTGTTTGTCAACCATATAGAATTGCCTATATGACTCCACTGGATCTTCAGATTTAAACCTGCGTGGCATTACCAATGGAAATTGCGTAAGCCCTATATCAGGTAATTGAGGCTCATTATTTTTTAACCATGAGATGTAGTCTTCATATTTATGTTTTTTCCCCCACCGATAGGTATATTCTTGACATAGCGCGTATCCAAGTTCTGCCAACCATCTGTAGTTCTGCACTGATTCCCGTGCCCATGAAAAAGAGGGATGTTTTTGGGAGCCTTCCTCAGTTAGCCAAGCTTTGTGGGAGGGATAGCCTTTAAGATAATCCTTTATAAAGTCGGAACCTGACTGTCGTACATCATCAGAATCAGATCCTCTATGACTGGATATCGCATAAGTACCATATAGTATGTCAGTAATCTCAAGTATTTTGACTGTAATATGTTTATTACAATAATATTCAGCACATTTAGCAGGCTCCCTATCAAGTATATAAATTGCACTCCAATCTGGATGCTGCATAAGATGCATGACCGCATAAATATTCATGGTGTATATCTATTGCCGGCTCAAACACGCCTTTGTAATCAGTATATCACAGGTGCGGATAACAGGAAGTAGCTGAGATTTTGAAAACATCATATTCTTTTTGCGACCTTCACCCCATACTACGCATAGCCATTTTCTTTGCTGCACCTACGAGCAAACGTCCCGAAGGTATTTCAATGACTGAGGATTATCAGAAGAGTAAACTACCACCGCCAGAGGCGGTGGCTTTCGGGCCGTATTTAATCGCACCACCTTCACATTATTTGAAATATTGATACCATACCAATTTGAAGAAGGCTTTTTCTCAATTTACTTGGTTTTTCCGATGGATATGAATCCACAGGTCGAACCATATTATTTGGACCACCACCAGAGGTGGTGGTTTAAGCCCATTAATTAACGCAAGCCTTCACTGGCAGAAGCGCGAGCCGTCCAGTGGAAGATATTATTCTGCTCTATTTCTTCTTCGACGGGTTAGGAGTCGGTTTTGGACGCTCAATTGGTCGCTCGTAGCGAATAGGTTTAACCTCACTCTTGACTTTGTCCGGTAGAATATTTGCTTTTTCTGGCTTTGGTTCTTTCATATCGTCCTCCTATGGTTTAGTGCAAGGTCTCTCCTGGGTCCAGAGTAAACTCAATCAACTCCATGTTCTCTCTATTCAATAGAAAACCATGGCAGTTCGATTCAAAGTAATCTGGGGCATCATCACCTTTTTTATCGTCATTCACCCATGCCGGGTTATACAAATAAACGAACCCTTCCTCAGGGTCTGTAGAAAACATCGTTGGATACCCCCTTATTCTTCGCCCATCTTTGAGGGTAACGATGACATATCGATTCTGAGTCAAGAAAGCGTCATTCCAAGTATTTGCCCGCGAAGTCTTCGTAGTAATTTTTAGTTTTCTAAGAAAAGTATGGACGTAATCATTGAAGTAAAAAAACCCTGCAATTATTGGAATACATACCACCCCTCCCAAAGAGAGCAATATTACGTTGCCATTGGCTGAGAATAGGTACGTTAACGTTCCTCCTGATAACTTCACTTGAGCGAGTGGTTCCCAGGGCACGAATGCAGAAACTAATAGGTAGATCACGAATGAGAAAAGCAATGCATCAAGAACACGCCGAGAAGCTGATACTTCTTCTGACCTGAAAAACGAATAAAAAATCTGACCAGACAGTAAGCCAGGCAATAGGAGTAACAGAATATTTAGTGTTTCAACTGTTAGTGTCATGCTTCATCCTTACCCAGCTACTATTAAGTATAACAATATCATGTAATTTTATCATTTCCAGTTACTTTTATCACAAAAAATGGTTTTCTAACTGCATAAGTACACTTATCGCTGTATTATCAAGAAACTGTTTAATTCCATTTCTACTCTGCACCATTGGATCATTTCCGGGCTGTGTTTATTTCAGGAAGAACAAAATGGGCGTGTAAATCTCACAGGATTATTTCTTCCTATGTGTTATCAACAGTTCAGGCAAGATCTGGCATGACTGTAGTATCAAGTCTTATCTTTCACCCGACATTTTTATCACGACAAACTATCAACGAAACTCAGGGTTTAATTTATAAAATTGTACCCACTGGGCAAAATGTTCTGGTTCTTTCTTCACCCCGGTTGTCCATCTCTCATCTAACTCAAGAGGTTTTTGTTAAAATACTCAGATGTCCGAAAAGAATCTTATCATTGAGGGCGCCAGGCAGAATAACCTGAAGAACATTTATCTCAGTCTGCCCCATAACAAAGTTATCGCAATAACAGGTGTTTCGGGTTCAGGAAAATCCTCTCTGGCCTTTGATACAGTCTTTGCCGAGGGCCAATGGAGATTCATAGAGTCTCTTTCTACATATGCAAGATTATTCCTCGAAAAACTCGACAGGCCGGATGTTGATGCAATTTATAATATTCGTCCTGCCATTGCACTTGAACAAAAGAACCCTGTGCGCGGATCACGTTCAACCGTTGGAACATTAACAGAGATGTATGATCTCTTCAGACTTCTTTATGCAAAGATCTCTATACCCTACTGCCCGAACTGCGGTAAAGAGATCAGGATATGGGATGCTTCACAGGTAGCTGCAGAACTTATAGAAAAACACCCTGATCAAAAAGCGATTATTGTTTTCGAGAGTACTGATTCAATAGATGATTTAAAAAAACGAGGGTTTCACAGGGCATGGCTGAACAATGAAGTTGTTGATTTGAATTCTTTGACTGAAAGCTCTTTGCTCATCGCTCATGGCTCTCCGCTTACCATTGTCCTCGACAGACTTATTATTAAGAATGAGCCGAGATTGGCTGACTCAATCGAAATAGCATGGAAAGAAGGAAACGGAAGGGTTAAGGTCATTATTTTCGGTGAAAAAGATTTCATTAACCTTGCTTTTTCATCAGAAAATGCCTGTGAAGAATGTCAGATCGAATTGCCGAAAGCATATCCCCTCCTTTTTTCCTTCAACCATCCTGTTGGCGCATGTCCTGACTGTAAAGGTTTCGGCAACATTCTCAGATATGACGAGAATCTGATCATCCCTGATAAAAGCCTCTCCTTATCAAAAGGCGCTGTAGACCCCTGGAATAAACCGGCATACAGATGGTGGAAACAACAACTTCTAAAAAAAGCTGATAAACAGGAAATCGATATTAACAAGCCATACTCCGGGTTCACTGAAAAAGAAAAGGCATTGCTGTTCAAAGGATGTCAGGGTTTCTATGGAATTGATGACTTCTTTGAAGATATGGAGGGCAGAAGGTATAAACTTCACGTTAGGGTCTTCCTGAGCAGATACAGAAGGCCTGTAATCTGTTCTCAATGCAGTGGAAAGAGATTGAGGAGAGAGTCTCTGGCCTATAAGCTTTCAGGTCTTGATATAGCAGAACTCTGTCTAATGCCGATTTCAGAGGTCATTAAATTTTTTGCAGATATTGATATATCCCCGTTTCAAAGGGATATGGCAAAGGAGATCCTGAGGCAGATAAACATTAAACTGGGCTTTATGAACAAAGTAGGACTCGAATATCTCAGCCTGAGCCGTGAAGGCAGAACCCTTTCAGGGGGTGAGTATCAGAGAGTGAACCTCTCAAATCAGATCGCCTCATTTCTCACAGGCACCCTTTATGTGCTTGATGAACCTACTGTCGGACTGCATGCAAGGGATACGGAGATAGTTGCAAACATCATGTCAGAGCTTTCAGGGCTCGGGAATACCGTCCTTGTTGTTGAGCATGACAGGAAAATTATAGAATCTGCTGATTGGGTAATTGAATTAGGTCCCGGAGGCGGTCACCAGGGAGGAGAAGTCGTATTTTCAGGTACGAAAAATGAGTTCCTTGAGGCTGATACCCTCACAGCACGTTATATAAAAGGGATCGATAAAATAGAGACTCCTTATAAAAGAAGAAGTGGCACAGGCGATAAACTGTTTCTCTATGCTGCTGAAGGCAACAATCTGAAATCGGTTAACCTTGAGATTCCGATACAAACATTGACAACAGTCACCGGGGTCTCCGGTTCGGGCAAAAGCAGTCTTATAGTAGAAACCCTTTACAGAGCTCTGGCCAGAGAGTTTAAGACAGAACAGGATTTCCCTTTATCATACGGAAAAATTGAAGGCATCCAATATCTGAAAGGCGTCAATCTCATTTCTCAGGCTCCCATTGGAAGAAGCCCCCGTTCAAATCCTGTAACGTATTTAAAGATATTCGATCTCATAAGAAAGATTTTTTCTGAACAGCCAGAGGCAAGGGCTCTTGGTTACGGACCTGGGTTTTTCTCTTTTAATGTATCAGGCGGGAGATGCGAAATCTGCAAAGGGGCAGGGTATCAGAGGATGGAGATGTACTTCTTTGAAGACCTGTATGTGAAATGTGAAGAGTGCAATGGGAAGAGGTACAAATCAGATGCATTGAAGGTCTTGTATCATACTAAAAATATTGATGAGGTCCTGAACATGACAGTGGACGAAGCAATTTCATTGTTTCAGGACATTCCCAAAATAAAGAATAAATTCTTATTAATGCAGGATATCGGACTTGGATACATCAGGCTCGGTCAGCCTGCAACAAAACTTTCAGGGGGTGAGGCACAGAGATTGAAGATATGTGCGGAAATGGTTAATCTTTCCTTACCATCTTTTACCAAAGTGGATAAAAAGGAGGGCAATAAAGGTTTTCTGTACATCCTTGATGAACCGACCATTGGTCTGCATTTCACGGATGTCAAGGCACTGCTTGACGTTCTCCAGAGACTTGTCGACTCAGGAAATACTGTTTTAGTCATTGAACATAACCTCGATGTCATAAAGGCGTCAGACTGGATTATAGATCTGGGTCCTGAGGGTGGAGAGAAGGGAGGAAGGATTATTTTTGCCGGAAAACCTGAAGAGATAGTTAATATTAAAGAGTCATATACCGGAAGGTATCTAAAAGAGTATTATTGATAATATGTTTGCTTATTTAACAAAGAGACTCCTCCTCATGATCCCGTTAATCTTCGGGATTACACTCATAACCTTTATAGTGATTCACCTTCCTCCGGGCAGCCCTGTTGAGGTTCAGACTGAAATGTCACTTAAGGCCTCTGCCCAGGCAAAAGAAAACCTTAAAAAGTTTTATGGCCTTGATAAGCCATTGCATATCCAGTATATTGATTGGCTAAAAAGGCTTGTCACGCTTGATTTTGGAAAATCCATGGTTGATGGAAGAAAAGTATGGGATAAAATCCTGGAGACAATCCCTATTACTTTAATAATAGAGAGCTTATCCCTCATACTCATATTTATTATTGCAATCCCGTTAGGTGTTTATTCCGCAACCCGGCAATATTCTTTATTCGATAAGGTTTCAACAGTCGGTGTCTTTATCGGATTTTCCATGCCTGAATTCTGGCTGGCTTTGTTACTAATGATCCTGTTTGGCGTCCAGCTCGGATGGCTGCCGATATCCGGGATTCAAAGCATAGATATTTCAGAGATGAATTCTATAGAAAGGGTCATTGACTGGATTAAACACCTCATATTACCTGTAGGCATTACCGCTCTCGGGGGATTGGCAAGTCTCAGCAGATACAGCCGTTCGAGCATGCTTGAAGTAATCAGGCAGGATTATATAAAAACCGCTTACGCTAAAGGATTAAAAGAGAGGGATGTTGTATATAAACACGCCCTTAAAAATGCGCTTTTGCCCATAATCACTATACTTGGACTTTCTTTACCCGGGCTTATTGGTGGCAGTGTTATTTTCGAGCAGATCTTTTCGATCCCTGGAATGGGGCGTTTATTCTTCTCATCAGTAATGGCACGGGATTATCCAACTATTATGGGCATATTAACGATAGGTGCAATTTTGACCCTCATAGGCAATCTGGTTGCAGATATATCCTATGCCCTTGTAGACCCCAGGATAAGAGTTCAGAAATGAAACTTTCAACAATTATTATTAAAAGATTTTCTAAAAACAAACTGGCTGTAGCAGGCTTCTGTGCGGTTCTGTTTTTGCTTCTTACAGCTCTGTTAGCTCCATTCATCTCACCTTATGACCCTACAACAATAGACATAAATAATATACTTTCACCTCCGGCAAAAAATCATATATTCGGGACAGACGAACTGGGAAGGGACGTTCTTTCACGAATGATGTGGGGCAGCAGGATTTCGCTTCAGGTGGGGTTCATGGCGGTTGGCATTGCAATACTCATAGGCATTATTGTTGGTGCATTAGCCGGGTATTATGGTGGCATAGTGGATTCGATCCTCATGCGATTCGTTGATGTAATGCTGACAATCCCGACACTGTTTCTCATTCTGGCTGTGATCGCAATTGTAGAGCCAAGCATAATGGTGATCATGGTAGTAATCGGGATAACGAGCTGGATGGGCATTGCCCGTCTCATAAGGGCAGAATTTTTAACATTGAAAGAACGTGATTTTGTATTGGGCGCTAAGTCCTCAGGAGCCGGCAACACCAGGATAATCTTCAGACACATTCTGCCGAATGCCCTTGCGCCGGTATTTGTTACAGCAACCTTCAGAATTGCAGGGGCTATTTTATTGGAATCCGGGCTGTCTTTTTTAGGTCTTGGTGTGCAGCCTCCAACCGCAAGCTGGGGGAATATCTTAACTTCAGGCAAAGATAATATTGAGATAGCATGGTGGTTATCTTTTTATCCGGGCATTGCTATTCTTATGGCAGCGCTCAGCTATAACCTTGTTGGTGAAGGGTTGAGGGATGCACTCGACCCGAGACTCTGGGAAGCAGAATAGTGGCAGGAATATTTTGTAACTCCTAACCCTACAGTTTTAGGGAAATTTTTTATTTTTAAAATCTTTTTGAAAATGTTAGGGCCGGTTTCAGGAACTTTTGGCTCTCTATAAGCAATGGCAGACGGGAGACCAGAGGCTCAAAAAAAGCTTAGGATTTCGTGGAAATTCGGCTCTGCCTCTTCTTCCCTTATGTTATTTAGATTCCTACAAGACTAATGGCTGCTTGTCCTTCAGAAGCATCGCATTGCTTCCTAAAAGTTCTCTATATTTTTCAGGGTAAAAAGTATGATTGGGAATAATATGCTTTGGTTTGACTGCTTCGACAAAAGATTTGAGTTCTTCAATATAAGCATGACCACTGGAATGCACCTTAATAATAGGAACTTGGTGTTTCTCCCAAAATGGTTTCATGTCATCCAAATAACCTTCCCACATCGAGCAAATCAACTCAGTATCAGTCAAAGCTTTTTTATTCCCGAAAATGGTTCTCGTCAAATATGTATCCTTTATTACCAGCTTGTTTCTCATACTTTGAATTTCCTCAAAGCTTATCTTTGCCGATTTAAATTTATATAGGCTTTCCCCCTCTGCCATTTTGCCCGTATAGGTGTTCGGAACAAAGAAGATTTTCATATTGTTCCAATCATGCTGGGGTATTTTGGTGGATAGTATCTTTAATTTATCCAAGACAAAAGCAGTATAGGGGTCTATGACTTAGTACTCTGGTTCATAAATACGCTAACGTATTTTTATACTATGCAGCGAGCCGATATTGTTCGACCCACGGCGTTTTTATTTTTGCCATAAGACGGTCCATATCTTTCCGAGTAAATTTCCA
>JBAQLU010000223.1:0-19955 GCA_049302065.1 Thermodesulfovibrionales bacterium | reverse complement strand
GCCCTCATCGCACCCAAGCAGAATCAGCGCGTCGAGGATTTTTTGTGATTTGTGCTTGCCCTTGGAAGTGAGTTCACCAAGAGTTTCGCGTTCGTCTTCGGCAAGTGTCACGATGTATTTCTTCATAGCCAATCCTCCTATGTTGATTATGAAGATAATATACCACGTTCATTCCGACATTACAAGGTTGACATGACACTAGTGATGCATCGAACAGTATTGGGACACATCCCAATATTTTTGACATACAAGACTATAATCGACAGGGGGTATACTTTCGCCAGCTTACCATGAAAGCTGAATATTTCTATGATGGCCGGGTGACAACGCCATATATTTACGGCTGGGAAGGGGGCTCTGATAAAACAAAAGCAAAGCATGTGCCGAAAACAACAGAGTACACCTATGATAATTACGGGGACATAACCCTGCAAAAAATATATGGAGACTTTTTATTCCATTGCAAGATGCAGTTTTATCGCCTTTTCGATCTCAGAGAGGAGATCGTCATTGAGTGTTCCGATGTATTTTGTCAGTCTTGATTTGTCAACGGAACGCACTTGAGGTATCTTTAATTTTGAGTCGACATGTAGCCCACTCTGTTCTTTTTTGACAAGGACTTCAAAAGGATAAACTCTTTCGGTTTTTGACGAAAAGGGAATTACCGTAACAGTTCTTAGATGTTTATTGGCTTCGTTGCAGGATATTATCATGGAAGGTCTTTTCTTTCTGATCTCAACTCCGACTGAGGGTTCAAAATCCACGAGGTATATGTCACCGCGATTCATCTTCCAGGCCATCCTTTATAGTATCTTCCCATTCTTTATAGGTATCATAATCCTCTTGCGCAGCCTGCTTATACGCAGCCTCAAGGGTTTTTTTCATCTTCTCCTTTTCTTCAATCATCCTTTTTTGTTTTATGGCATCTGCTATATAAGCCGATTTGTTTTTTACGCCTGACAGAATTTTAGCCACATCTTCAGGCAATGTAATATTCAATCTTGCTGTATTCATATACACCTCCTTCCTGTATTGTAATGCATAATAAGTGCGTATGCAAGATGCTCTTGTAAATTGAACAAGTCCGGATGAATCCTTTATAGTAAAGTTATGTTTAAAGACCGCGACTATGACATAGTTGTTATTGGAGCAGGGCATGCCGGCTGCGAGGCTGCGCTCGCATCCGCACGTATGGGCTTCTCCACCTGTCTTTTCACCATAAACCTTGACACGATTGGACAGATGTCCTGCAATCCTGCTATCGGCGGGCTTGCGAAAGGCCATATTGTACGGGAGATAGACGCACTTGGCGGTGAGATGGCAAAGGTGACTGATAAGGCAGGGATACAATTCAGGATGCTGAATATGAGCAAGGGGCCTGCTGTCTGGTCATTGAGGGCACAGGCAGACAGGGTTTTATACCGGCTTGCAATGAGAAATGTGATCGAATCTCAAAAGAATCTTGATGTAAAGCAGGCTTTGATAGATAAGATAATCACAGAGGATGGAAAAATAAAGGGAGTTCTCACCTCACTCGGTATTTTTTATGGAGCACGAGCTGTTATTGTGACAACGGGAACTTTTCTCAAGGGATTGATACATATCGGACTCGAAAACTTCTCAGCCGGAAGGGCCGGAGAATTCCCATCCATAGGGCTTTCAGACAGCTTGAGAGAATTGGGATTCAAGATGGGCCGTCTCAAAACAGGAACACCTCCCCGGCTTGATGCTAAAACAATAGACTTTTCAAGGACAGAGCCACAGCATGGAGACGATCCTCCTACCCCATTTTCGCATAGTACAGAGAAGATAACGAACCCTCAGCTCCCCTGCTATATAACATACACAAACAAAGAAACCCACAGGATAATCCGCGATAACCTTGACAGATCGCCTATGTACAGCGGCAAGATCAAAGGTATTGGGGCGCGATATTGCCCTTCAATCGAGGATAAGGTTGTCCGGTTCGCAGAGCGTGAACGACATCAGGTCTTCCTTGAGCCGGAAGGGCTTGAGACAAAGGAATACTATGCGAATGGGATTCCGACAAGCCTTCCGTATGATGTTCAGGTAATGTTCGTAAAGACTATCCCTGGTCTTGAGGAGGCGGAAATCATGAGACCTGCATATGCGATCGAGTATGACTTTGTATTTCCTACCCAGCTTAAGCACAGTCTGGAGACAAAGATTATCGATGGGCTTTTTCTCGCCGGACAGATCAACGGGACATCAGGGTATGAAGAGGCTGCTGCCCAGGGGATTATAGCTGGTATAAATGCATCCATGAAGCTCCGGGGACGGGAACACCTTGTCCTTGGAAGGCATGAGGCATATACAGGGGTACTTATTGATGACCTTGTAACTAAAGGCACCAGTGAACCCTACCGGATGTTCACATCAAGGGCTGAGTATCGGCTCCTTTTACGGCATGACAATGCTGATCTGCGTCTTATGGATAAAGGACATGAAATCGGACTTCTTGATAATGCTGTTTACCAGAGATTTCTCGAAAAGAGAAGACTGATTCAAGAAGAGCTTGAACGACTCAAAAAGACGCGTGTGAAATATGATGACCCTAATAAATCAGAAACATTGGAGCAGCTTTTGAAAAGGCCTGAGATAACATATAAGTTTATAGATGAACATTCGCCTTCTGATAAATCCCTCTCTGATGAAATAAAAAGACAGGTTCAGATACAGGTCAAATATGAGGGCTACATTAACCAGCAGATGCAGATGGCAGAAAGGCTTAAGAAGATAGAGGGGAAGAAGATACCTCCGGATTTTGTATACACCTCTGTCAATGGTCTTTCACGGGAGGTTTTAAGCAAGCTGCAGGAAGTGAAACCCGCAAACCTTGGACAGGCGAGCAGAATCCCCGGCATAACCCCAACCGCTATTTCACTCCTGATGGTGGCTATAGAGAGATTGAAAAGAGAGCGTGATAAAAGAGCTTCTTAAAGAAGGTCTTTCTGAATTAGGACTGATTCCTGCCGAAGAACAGATAAATGCTTTTATGATTTACCTGTCCGAACTCAAGAGGTGGAATAAGGCATACAATCTTACAGGCATAAAAAAAGACGAAGACATTGTCATCAAGCATTTCCTCGATTCGTTGCTTTATCTGAAAGCCATGCCCACCGGTGAGTTAAGGGTAGCTGATGTTGGAAGTGGCGCAGGATTTCCAGGGATACCGATAAAGATCATCCGGCCTGAAATTCACGTGTATCTCATAGAACCAACAGGGAAGAAATGTCTTTTCCTCAGGAATATCATCAGGCAGCTTGACTTAAAAAAAATCGAGGTGATAGAAAAGAGGGTTGAGGAGGTTAATGTAAATCAGGAATTAGCATTGCCAGTAGACATCGTAGTTACACGGGCATTATTCGATATAAAAGATTTCGTCAAAAAGGCGTCTCATATTGTTAAGAAAGAAGGATTGCTCATACTAAACAAAGGGCCAAAAGTTAAAGAAGAGATAAAGATGCTAAGAAATGTAACCTATGACCTTTTAGAAGTTAAACTGCCCTATTCTGATGCAAAAAGATATATTGTCAGTATACAATTGCAAAAATTTCCCTCTAATCCTGTCTCAATAATTTCGCATGAGCCTCAGCAATAATAGTATTATCTGTTTTCAACATAACTGCTGATGTCTCGATAATCTTTTTATGTGTTTTTTCTATTACTGCTTCGACCATTGCCTTTTCTCCAACCTTCAGTGGATTTTTAAATCTCACAGTAATTTCAGCAGTCACAGAAGGCATCCCCTGCATCAAAGCAGCCTTGACCATTGCCTCATCAAGGAGTGTGGAGATCAATCCGCCATGTATTATATCCTTATACCCCTGATGGATTTTTTGAGGAATGAATTCTGTACGTACTTTTCCATCCTGAAGAGAAAACCTGAGATGAAGGCCAGAGGGGTTCTGCTCTCCGCAGACAAAACAGTAATGGTCGTCTTTCAGGGTATTTTTCATTCAGAAAAATGAAGGATTTACAATGAAAATTATTTATTCATCATTTCAAGAAAGTCTTTGTTGCCCTTTGTGCCCATGAGTTTTCCAAGGAGGAATTCCATACTCTCAACTGTACTCAGAGGGTTAAGAACCTTCCTGAGTATCCACATCTTGTTGAGCACATCCTTGTCTACAAGAAGTTCCTCTTTTCTTGTACCTGAACCGTTGATGTCAATGGTCGGGAATATCCTCTTGTCAACAAGTTTTCTATCGAGGTGAAGCTCCATGTTTCCGGTTCCCTTAAATTCTTCAAAAATAACATCATCCATCCTGCTTCCTGTATCCACAAGCGCAGTGGCTAATATGGTTAGACTGCCTTCTCCGGTTTCTATATTTCTTGCAGTACCGAAAAATCGTTTTGGCCTTTGGAGTGCATTTGAATCAAGACCACCGGATAGGACTTTTCCGCTGGCAGGGATAACAGCATTATATGCCCTGGCAAGCCTTGTTATACTGTCAAGCAGAATTACAACATTCCTTTTACATTCGACAAGACGTTTTGCCCGCTCAATGACCATTTCTGATACCTGGCAGTGCCTCTGAGGTGGTTCATCAAATGTTGAGCTTATTATCTCTGCTGTAGGCACCTGACGCTTCCAGTCTGTAACTTCCTCTGGTCTTTCATCAATCAGGAGTATCATGAGATGAATATCACGATGATTTTTCTTGATGGCCTTGGCGATTGACTGAAGAAGCATAGTTTTACCTGTCCTGGGAGCAGCAACAATCATTCCTCTCTGCCCCATTCCAATTGGTGTTATTAAGTCCATTACCCTGGTGGAGTAATCATTCGCATCATATTCGAGCTTCATCTTTTCGGTTGGGTAGTAGGGAATAAGGTTATCAAATAAGGGCCTGTTGATATTTTCTTCCGGAGATTCGTGGTTAATTGCCTCAACTTTTAGAAGGGCGAAATAGCGCTCGCTCTCCTTTGGTGGCCGTATCTGCCCTGATACGAGGTCACCGGTTCTCAGGTTAAACCGCCGTATCTGTGAGGGTGAAACATAGATATCATCAGGGCCTGGAAGATAACTGTAATCAGGCGATCGTAAAAAACCGAACCCGTCAGGCAGAATTTCGAGGACCCCTGCTGAAAATACATATCCTGTTTTCTCTGTCTGTGCCTGGAGGATAGCAAATATGAGATCCTGTTTCCTCATACCGCTTGCACCTTCTACATTGAGTTCTCTTGCGACCTCTGTCAATTCATCGATCGTTTTTTCCTTAAGTTCAGAAATAGAGATATTATCCGTCATCACATTCTTTTTTGGATTTTCCATTATTAAACTCCTATTGGATTTCACTTATATGGTGGTTTTCTTAATAACCCTGTAGGACTTTGCCTATCCAGGGAGGTTCATTCGATTTTTACACGAAGATATCTTGTTCATAACATACTAAAAGACAAATGAATTTGTCAATACCGGTTTTCTTAAGTGCCGGTTTTTATTAAATGTTAATGCAAACTTAAAATAGCAATTTAAGTTTGCATTATTTCAGAATGGCCGGTTAATTTGAATTTAACCATACTCACATGATAAGATACTAAAATTATTTTCTCGGATCCTATGGAGATAAAATGGCTAAAATAATACCTTTCAGGGGAATCCTTTATAATGTTTCCAAGGTTTCTATGGAAGATGTCATGGCTCCTCCATACGATATTATTACGCCCGAATATCGGGAAGCCCTCTATATGCAAAGCCCCTATAATATCGTAAAGATAGACTTCGGCAAAGAAGAAACCGGAGATAATGAAACCAAAAATAAATATACGAGAGCCAGAGGATACCTCGATGCATGGATAAAAGAAGGCATATTCACCAGGAGCGAGAAACCTTCATTGTATGTATATGAGATGTCCTATATGATACATGATGTAAAAAAACGCCTTTTAGGATTCCTCTGTCTTGTGAAACTCGAAGAGCTCGGCAAAGGCAGCATCTATCCACATGAATGTACTCACTCCAAACCGAAACAGGACAGGCTGAACCTCATGAGGTCTTGTCAGGCAAACACGAGTCCCATCTTCTCACTCTATAAAAGTCAGGAGGAGGGAATATCGAAAATTCTCTCAAAGATATTCGGGACTAAACCGTATATAGAATCAGCAGACATATCCGGAGATACACATCGTCTATGGCAGATCGATGATACAAATGATATAGAGATAATAAAAAAGGAACTTGAAGACAAAGCGATTTTTATTGCAGACGGACATCACAGATATGAAACTGCTTTTGAATTCTACAGGGAAATGTCAGCTAAGGATGCCTCAACAACTGACAGGCCTTTTGATCATGTCCTCATGTTTCTTGCCAACATGCTCGATGAGGGGATAACAATACTTCCGACACACAGGCTATTAAAGGAAATCCCTAAAGACCTGAACAGAATGCTCTCCGAATATTTTAATATAACCCCTGTACATAATGATTTTGACATCAGGAAAGGCTTATCCGGCAAAAGCCACGTCTTTGGTTTTTTCCAGAAGGGAAGCGATATGTGGCATATCCTTACCTGTAAAGGCGGCAACTTATCAGAGATCCATCCCGACTTAAGAGATATAAACGTAATTATCCTGCATGAACTGGTGCTGAACAAAATATTGCATACATCTGAAATTGGATATGAGATGGATGTCAACAGGGCATTGGATAAAGTTAAAAGCGGGGAGTTCAGCGCAGCCTTTTTCCTCAATCCAACAAAGGTAGGAGATGTTGAAAAATCAGCCCTTTCCTCGGTAAGGATGCCGCCAAAGTCAACATACTTTTATCCAAAACTCTTAACCGGACTTGTTATGAATAAGTGGTAAATTTGAATGAACCGCCCTGCGGCAAGACCACAGGGGATAACAAGTTTAAGATTTAGAAATTTTTAGATTATAATTGAGATAAAAAAGGAGGTTTTTATGCCATTACGTGTTGCAATAAACGGATTTGGAAGGATAGGAAGAAACTTTCTGCGGACAAGCTGGGGTTATAACGAATTAGAGATTGTTGCCATCAATGATCTCACAGATGCAAAAACCCTCGCCCATTTACTGAAGTATGATTCTGTTCATGGCATCTTTAATGCCGATGTAAAAACAGGCAATGAAAACATTACCGTTGATGGAAAGGAAATAAAGGTATTCGCAGTCACTGAGCCTGAAAAACTCCCGTGGAAAGACCTTCGCATAGATATTGTGATCGAGTCCACCGGAAGGTTTGTAGACAGGCCATCTGCTGCAAAGCACCTGGATGCCGGAGCAAAGTGGGTCATTATTTCAGCGCCTGCAAAGGAACCTGATGCAACAATATGCATGGGTGTGAATGAAGAGATATTAGACCCTGCAAAGCACCAGATTATTTCCAATGCATCATGCACAACAAACTGCCTTGCGCCTGTTGCAAAAGTCTTACATACTGAATTTGGCATGATAAGAGGTTTGATGACGACAATACACTCCTATACCAATGACCAGAGAATACTCGACCTTCCCCACAAGGACCTGAGAAGAGCAAGGGCAGCTGCCCTGAATATGATTCCTACAACAACCGGGGCAGCAAAAGCTGTCGGAATAGTTTTGCCTGAACTGAAGGGCAAGCTGAATGGGATGTCTATCAGGGTGCCTACCCCGAATGTTTCAATTGTAGATCTTGTTGCAGAGCTGGGAAGGGATGTTACAGCAGAAGAAATTAATACTGCTCTAAAAAAAGCGTCTGAAGGTCCTATGAAGGGTATTCTCCAGTACTCGGAAGAACCATTGGTATCTACTGACCTCAACGGCAATCCACACTCATCAATCGTAGATGCAACCTTAACAATGGTTATGGAAGGAAGAATGACAAAGGTCTATGCCTGGTATGATAATGAATGGGGATACAGTTCACGACTCAGGGACCTTGTGCTCTATATAAACAAGAGGATATAACCATGAAGAAGAAGGATATCATTGAGCCTTTTCAGAATAAGGATATTTTTAACAAACTAACCATAGAAGACCTTGATATTAAGGGCAAAAGGGTATTTATCCGGGCTGATTTCAATGTTCCGCTGGATGATAATCTTATGATCACCGATGACAGGAGGATACGCTCAACCCTTCCGACAATAAATTATGCAATTGATGAGGGAGCCAGGGTTATTCTCTCCTCACACCTCGGAAGACCAAAAGGAAAAGTCGACCCGAGGCTCAGCCTTGCTTCTGTTGTAAAAAGGCTTCAGAGGCTTCTGAATAAAGAAGTCACCTTTGCCCCTGACTGTATTGGCAGTCAGGTTGAAGGTCTCGTCTCAAAGATGAGAGATGGTGATGTCATGCTCCTCGAAAATCTCAGATACCATCCCGGCGAGGAAAATAACGATGAGGAATTCGCGCGCTCTTTAGCAAAACTGGCTGATTTCTATGTGAATGATGCGTTTGGGGCAGCACACAGGGCGCATGCATCAATTGTCGGGATGACAAAATTTCTTCCTTCTGCAGCCGGGTTTCTTCTGAAGAAAGAGATCGAATACCTGAAGGGGGCTATTGATAATCCTGTAAAACCTTTTGTTGCCATCCTCGGTGGCGCAAAAGTTTCCGGCAAGATCGGAGTTCTTGAGCATCTTGTAGGCCATGTTGACAAAGTCCTGGTTGGGGGCGGTGTGGCTTTTACATTTATAAAAGCTATGGGGTATGAGATTGGCAACTCTCTTGTTGAGGACGGGATGCTGGAGACAGCAGAGAGGATACGCAAGAAATTAATAGAAAATGGGGTAAAGTTTTACTTGCCGGTAGATTGTGTGATTGCACAAAGCACTGACCCGGGTGCAGTAATCAAGATTGTCCCGACGCTTGAGATACCAAAAGGATGGGAGGCGCTCGACATTGGTCCTGCCTCTGTCAAACTCTTCACAGTTGCATTGCAGGATGCAAAAACCATTCTCTGGAATGGACCAATGGGGATGTTCGAAATTGATTTATTTTCAAGGGGCACATTCGATATCGCCCGTGCAGTTTCAGACGCATATGCCCTCACCATTGTTGGTGGCGGGGATACCGACCTTGCAGTAAACAGGGCCGGCGTATCTAACGCAATATCTTTTATATCAACAGGTGGAGGGGCATCTCTTCAGCTGCTCGAGGGAAAGGAACTGCCGGGTATCGCAGCCTTAACAAACAGAGAAGACTGATACTATGAATGTAATATCAAGTTTTTATTGTCTCGTAATACTCGGTATCAGCTGTAGAGACCGAAGAAACCTTATGTGGTAATTTTTCGTTCTCATGAGACAGGATTCCTCTCTTCATCTCCACGATAGAAGGATTTTTACACTCAAATTGTTTTATGAGATATGAGGCTGCCACTTCCGGTTTTATGATATCACCGCAGGTAAAGATATCAACAGCAGCATAACCATACTCAGGCCATGTATGAATCGTAAGATGGGATTCTGCTATTACAACAACGCCACTGATACCAAAGGGATTAAATTCATGGAAGGAAATATCTACTATGGTTGCCTTGGCCTCTTTAGCTGCCGAGACCAGTGCATTTCTGACCTTTTCGAGGCTCTTTAGAATTTCGGGGCTGCAATCCTTCAATTCTATTAATAGATGAGTCCCTAACGCATTCAATTCTCGACCCCCCTTCTAAACTACTATATTTTACTTATTAGAAATAAAAAGATAACGAAAATATAAATGAGTTGTCAAGAAAAATTTTTTTCCTGCCAAAATTTTTTTAGAAATTTCTTTAAAAGTTTCTATTGTTATTACAATCAATGGTAAAGATATCTCCAGTAACACGTGGCCCTGTGCCCGTAGCAGTAGCAACAAAACATGAAGCAGTTCCCCCCCCAGGTCCGGTAGAATTTGTAGTAATAGAATAAGTAAAACTCAAAGAGGTACCAGGTTTAAATCCTGGAAGAAATGCCTGTATTGCGGCAACATTTGCTAAAGTTGCGTTTGTACATACAGTAGGAGGTCCGCCAGTTTTGTAATAACATGCGTTTTCGGCATAATACTGCTCTTCAAGAAGTCTCAAATTCTCGAGGTTACTATAGGCCTCAGTCCTTGTAGCGCCTTTCTGCTGTCCTATATAGGCAGGTACTGCTATCATAGCAAGTATGCCTATAATCGCCACGACTATGAGAAGCTCAATTAAGGTTACTCCCCTTTTATCCATAAAGAACCTCCTTTTTGAATATTGCAAACTATTGAAATATTTTTCGAGATTTTTAATACCATATTACTGAGCCATCTTTCATCTTTACCGGCACGCAACGCAAAGGTATCTGCTTTTCCCAGAGCATTCTATTCTCTTTGTACCACTGAATTGCTCTCATAAGACCGTCTTCAAAACTTATCTCTGGAGTAAACCCCAATATTTCCTTTGCCTTTATGTTTGATGCTATATGTTGTTGAACCTGGCCATAACGTTCTTTCATGAATGTGAGATTTGCCTCAAGACCAAACGCTTGGAGTACTTTGTGGGCAATCTCCAGCACACTCAGGCTCATGCCTGTGCCTACATTAAATACTTCACCTCTTATCTTATCTATTGGTGCATGAATTGCGAGATCGATAGCCCTAACAGTATCTTCTGCATAGACCCAATCTCTTGAGGCAGATCCGTCTCCATGAATCGTCAGCGGTTCTCGAAGAATACAGCTCGTAATAAAACGGGGGAGAGCCTTTTCAAGGTGTTGCCTCGGTCCGTAGTTGTTGAAAGGTCTGATGATTACCCCTGCGATATCATATGCTTCGATATATGAGTAGACAAGCCTATCAGCGCCTGCCTTTGCGGCTGCATAGGGACTGGTTGGATTGAGAGGATGATTTTCATCCATCGGTTTGTACAAGGCAGTCCCGTAAACCTCTGAAGTTGAGATATGGATGAACCGCTCGATCCGGTCAGAATGCTTAAGAACTGCATTTGCAATGGATTGTGTACCAAGGACGTCTGTTACAAAAAATGCCCTATGTGCGTAAAGAGACCGGGCAACATGTGTTTCTGCTGCAAAATGTACCACGATATCAGATCTGCTTACAAGATCACTCGTCAGATCAAGGTTGTTTATATCTCCATACCAGAATTCAAATCTGTTTGAGGTTTTCACATCTGCCGGAATATTTTCCATGTCGCCTGCATAGGTAAGAAAGTCAAGGACAATGAGTCTGTACTCAGGATATTTTCTGAAAATGTAATCAACAAAATTGCTACCGATAAAGCCTGCGCCGCCTGTCACAAGAATTGTCTTCATCTTTCCTCCCCTAAAAATTAATTTGACATTGCTTCTTTCAGAATTTTTACAACATATTTTACATCTGAGGTATTCAGAGATGGATAGAGGGGAAGAGAAATTGTACTACTCCCGATCGCTTCTGCAATAGGATACTCTCCACCCCGGTATCCAAAAGTATTTCTATAGAATTTCAGTAAATGAATCGGCCGATAATTAACCGCTACACCTATCCCTTTATCCTGAAGTATCCATAGAAGGGATTCTCTTTTATGAGGTGGAACAAGTATTGTGAAGAGATGCCTGGCATGTTTAACACCCGGGAGGGTTTTCAGTATCTTAATTTCCTTTACAGCATGCAACTCTTCCTCATACAGCTTCCAGAGTCTGTCCCGTCTTTTCCAAAGACGTTCGATCCGTTCAAGCTGACCGATCAGAAGAGCAGCTTGAATATTATCCATGTTGTACTTCCATCCAAGAAATGGCATATCCCAGTGCTGATACCGCTTCGTATAGCGGTCCGCTGCAACTTTATCTATGCCGTGAAGCCTGAGTATTCTGAGAGCCTCTGCAAATGTTTCATTATTGGTACTGATAGCCCCTCCTTCGCCTGAGGTAATGTTTTTCGTTGCGTAAAAACTGAAACATGTTCCATCTGAGAGTTGCCCAACTCGTATACTATCTCTCGAAGCTTCGATAGCATGTGCAGCATCTTCAATAGTTTTTAGATTATAGGTCTCTGCGATCTTTTTAATTTTTTTCATATCACACATCTGCCCATAAAGGTGCACTGGAATAATCGCTTTTGTTTTTTTGCCAATAACGGACTCAATAAGCTCTGCGTTTATATTGCCTGTTTCCTCTTCAACATCAACGAAAACTGGTTTTGCCCCAGCATGCAATATCGCATTTGCAGTAGCACAAAAACTCATGGGTGTGGTAATAACTTCATCCCCGTTGCCAATTCCGAGTGCTATGAGGCTAAGATGAAGGGCGGCTGTACAACTTGTGACCCCTATGGTATATCTTTGGCCGATATATTGAGAGAACTTTTGTTCAAACTCCTCAACGTCTTTGCCTGTAGTTAGGAATATTGACCTCAGAACATTGTTTGCCCGCTTTATGTCCTTTTCGTTAATACAATGTTGGAAGAACTCTATCTTTTTCATTAAAGAATATTATAAAATTCTTTTAATAAAAATTATATAGTTTATTAGTCCATGATCCATTAATTGTTATCTGTATAAAATAAAGTATTAAATGATAAAAATAAATGATGTTTTCAAAGACTGATAGATTATCTATTTTTAGTTTAGAGATGGTCGAACAAGAGGATTAAATAGTATGCATGACTCCTCCCTTGCATTTTCGGTCATCATTCCTGTCTATAATGAGGAAGAGAACATCCCTGAACTATATAAACGATTGACTACTGTGATGGAGAAGTTGTGCAGCGATGATGGATTCTCTATAGATGGTTATGAAATCATACTGGTGGATGACGGAAGTACTGACCGTTCATGGCAACTCATAAAAGAGCTCCACGTAATAGACCAGAGGGTGAAGGGTATAAGTTTTTCAAGGAATTTTGGACATCATAATGCCATCACAGCAGGACTTGATTATGCGAGGGGTGAGGCGGTAATCCTCATGGATGGTGATCTGCAGGACCCGCCCGAGGAAATACCGAAACTTTATGAAAAGTTTAAGGAGGGATATGATCTGGTTTACGGAATAAGGCAACAAAGACAAGATCCTGTAGTCAAGAAAGTTGTTTCTTTCCTCTTTTGGTGGGTGTTGAGAAAGTTTTCAGGTATCGATATCCCCAAGGGACAGACAATGTTGAGGATTATGAGCAGAAGACTCGTCGACACAATAAAAGAGATGAGAGAATACTCGCGATTTATCCATGGGATAATGGCATGGGCAGGTTTTCGTGTTACAACATTAGAGGTTTTACATAATCCGAGGATAAAGGGAAAGAGCAAATACAATATACCTAAAATGTTCAAACTTGCCTTTCACGCGGTATCATCTTTCTCTACTGTGCCCTTAAGGATCGCAACATATACAGGTATGATAACTTCTCTCATCAGCTTCATTATTAGCCTTTATTTCATTTATCAGAAAATTTTTTACGGCATACCTGTTTTGGGTTATGCTTCGATAATCGTCGCAATCTTTTTTGTCGGAGGTATCCAGTTGCTTGTTCTTGGAATGTTCGGTGAATATCTGGGAAGGACTTATCAAGAGGTTCAGCGAAGACCTCTTTACATCATTGCTGATTATATTACCTAAATATTACCTAAAATGATCAATGAATTAATATGGGATACAAAGTTTTTTAAAAGGAAAATCGGTGAATTAAAGGCATCAACTCAATCACAACATGAAATAAAAACGGCTCTTAAGCTTGCAGAAGAAGAGGGTTATCAATACCTTATCTGCAGGATTCAGTCACAAAAGACTCTCTTTATTAAAACATTAGAAACATTAGGTTTTTATTTATCAGATATTGGTGTAACATGGGAAATTGAAACAGATCATTTTTCATCCAGGAATTTGAGGGAAAACCCTGTCACTGTCACAAAATCTCCAAGGATAGCTACAGTAAGAGACATTTCCATGCTCAAATCAATGATAAAATCACTTTTTCCTGACAGCCGCTTTTACAATGATCCATTTTTCTCGAAAAAGGAAGCTGACAACCTGTACCAGGCATGGATAGAAAATTCTGTAACAGGTCATGCCGCAGATATCGTTTTTTTGATCCCTTTTGTTGGATTCATAGCCTGCAGAAGACCTGCTCCAGATGAGGGGGAAATCCCCCTTATCGGAGTGAAAAAGGGTTATCGAGGTAAAGGCATTGGCAAAGCTCTCATCTATGAAGCTATATATTGGTTTAAAAAGCAAAATGTTCGTTTCGTGAGAGTCAGAACACAATTAGAGAATATCAATGCGATGAATTTTTATGCAAATTTGGGCTTTCATATCAGGGAATATGATATGGTTTTTGCCAGGGTATTTAGATAATAATTTATGCCGAACTCAAAGGTGAGAAAATTCTGGCTTTTAATAAGTCGCGGATTTTGAAATCTCATTGATGGTACATAACGATACATATGATCCAGTTTTTTTTGAACAGCTAAGGAAAGTAGAACAAAATCACTTCTGGTTCCGGGTGCGGAGGAGATGGATTTTTGATAAGATTAAAAAATTTATGCCGCCTCCGGCCAAAATTCTTGAAGTTGGTTGTGGGACGGGTAATGTAAGCAGTTTTTTGGCAAAAAAAGGTTATAAGGTGACAGGCTGTGAATATTACTCTGAAGCGATTAACCGGTCATGGTCCGGTTTTCAGATAATCCAGGGAGATGCCAATAACCTTCCCTTTGAGAATAATAGCTTTGAAATTGTCGGACTTTTCGATGTAATAGAACACTTTCAGGATGATAAAGCAGTAATCAAAGAAGCTGCAAGAGTTTTAAAGGATGAAGGTATTTTGATCTTAACAGTGCCTGCAAGAGAAGAACTCTGGAGTTCGGTTGATGAGATATCTTTTCACAAAAGAAGATATACACAGGAAAAGTTGAAACGGCTCTATTCGGAAATAGATTTTGAGCCTTTACTCACAGAGTATATGTTTATGTTGCTTTATGTTCCTATGAAGCACATGCGGAAGAGTGGCGTGAAGAATAATGACCTTTTTAAGATAAATAGCATTGTTAATGTGTTGCTCGCCGGATTTTTCAATATAGAAAGGATCGTCTCAAAAAGGGTACCTTTACCGATCGGCACATCACTCATCGGTATCGCTCAAAAATTGTCTCGTCTCCCCCAACGATAATTTAACGATTTGATTTCCGTAGCAAGAATTTTTTTCTGGCTCATAAATCTTTCTTGATTTCCGATTCCACTTTTTCGATCTTTTCCTTAATCGCCTGTTGACCCGGGTGCCTTTTATCGGCATACTGATAGGCAACAAGGGCATCTTTTTTTCTACCCATCTTATAGAAGGTGTCCCCGAGGCCTGTTAAACTCTGGGGACTAATCTTGTTCGACATTGCCAATTTGGTAGTCTGCAATATAATACAATTATAAACATATTCCTTTGGCAATCTGAATCTGTCAATTATTAAACGATTTTCTTCGCTATTCTTTACAAATATAATGCTGAGTGGGTCGCTATATACAGGCGCCCATTCGGTTTCATCAAGCAATTTCAAGTTGAGCGGCGGGACCTGGCCGTAAACATCGAGGAAAGGTATGAGTATAAGGTTGATATTGTAGTGATCCAATAGCCTTTTCCAGAGAGGCATCCTGCCTTCAGGGAGTTTTTTGTTGTGAGAAACAGACTCTGTAGCAGTTGCAATCCAGCTGAGCTCTGCCTGCACAGTGTAATTTAGCCATCGCGTATCGATAAACGTCTTCTTCCAGGGATAGAGTCTCCATGTGATATATCCGCCATAGCCGCCCTCGTTGAGTAAGTTCCCTGGAATCCTGTTTTTCTCTATAAAATCAACTGCCCTTTCCGGAACTGTATACTCTTTTGCTATCTCAAACCTGAGGGCTTCAAGCTTAAACATACCAATGACAAAAAGTAAAGATGAGATCACAACCGCTACACTAAATGCAGAGGCTATCTTCTCATATGACCTTTCTGAAAACCTTCTTTTAAATAACCCCTCTAACAGCAGGTTTGTCTCTTTGCCCAAAACCATTGATGCAATGGATGCATAATATACACCATATCTGCCTGTTTTAGCAGCCATAACGAATAACCCCGTAAGAAGCAATACATGGTTCAGATCGAGCCTTTTGTTCCTTAACAGCAGGATTAACGGAAATAAAAACATAAGGATCACATACGAATATTTTATGGATGACATTTTATTCTTATAGAGATAGAATGGCGATAAATATTCCTGGATGCCATAATAAAAGATTTTATAATCAGGCGAAAGGGCAATAAAAAAGGCGTCCCAGCCTGTGGGATTAATATATGAAAAAACTAGGGCCGAAACCGTTGCCGTATAAAAGAGGATTATTTGTTGTCTTTGATAATGGATCTTCTTGAGGATTATCTTTATCCCCTCTCCCATCATATAAATGATGATCATAACATCCCCTATGATAAAGCCTCCATGGAGGTTCGACCACAAAAGCATCAGCGGGCAGAGGAGGAATAAACCTTTTCCTTTTTTCTCCCTGAATCTTTCTAAGATAGTGAAGGTTACTACGGTAAAAAGTATCGTAAACAGCACGGGTCTTTCACCTGTAAAAGTCATAAGGTGGTCAAATAAAAGGTAAAGGAAAATGAAAGATACGTAGAAATTGACATTCCATGCCTTCAACCTTAAGAAGACAAGGGAAAGTACCATTATAAAAAGGATTGCCCTCAGGAGTATTATCCCCTTTGGTCCGGCATAATCATAGATAAGATAAAAGATGATCTGGGCCAGCCAGTACTGCTTTAATATAAAATTTTCCCTTTCCGGGAAAAGGTTCTTGTTCTCCTCAAGCCCCGCAGTATATGAAAATGGGTCCTTATCAGGGATCGTGCCTGTTTCAACAATATATCTTCCTGTTGAGATATGCCACCAGAAGTCATAATCCCAGAGATTAGGTGAGACAAAACAATAAAAAAACCCGGCGAAGAGGATGAAAAATGACAGGGAGATTAAAAGTGTTCTTTTTTTAATCTTCATTTTAGGTTTAGTTTCAGGCCCGTGATTACGGGCCTGAAACTAAAAAATTTAATCGGAATACATAGCCTTTTGGTGGATCACATTAAGTTTGTCTGAAGCATAAACCCACATCGCTCTATTAGTAGTGTCTTGCGATACGGTGATCTGCATCAAGTTGGATGTTCCTGCCGCCCACAAATATGCTGTAGGTGCCCATGGGGACTTCTCATTATACATCGATATTTTTGCATTAACATAAGCACCACCAAGATTGCCGGCATTCCATAACGTACCCAGTGAAGTATTATCAAAATCAGCAGCGGTTATGGTACCATCTCCGTTTGAGTCAACCTCTTTTGAAGCGCCTGCAGTGCCTGCAACACCCTTGAATGCTGAGAGTTGCCAAGCCTGAATTTCAGCTTCCGATGCAGCAGCAGCTCTTACAACCGCTCCCTTTCTTGATCTCTCCTGCATACCGATATATCCTGGAATTGCTATCGCAGCAAGGATACCGATAATCGCAACAACTATCAAAAGCTCGATCAGGGTGAAACCTCTTTCTTCTCCTACTTTCATCTTATTGATTGTCTGAAACATTTCAACCTCCTTTTTTTAATTTAATATCAGCCTTTAGTATCCAGCAATACTGAATCAGTTTGCTGTCTACTGCCTACTACCTACTATTTACTGAATTGTGACATCACCTCCTTTAATTTTTCCTTAGAATATCTATATGCAATCTGTATGCCAAACTACCAGGAAAGTTTTCACAAGGATGTCAGATACATCACAATGAAAATAATAACTGTTAATCAACAAGTTAGGAATATTCCACTTCCGTAAACCAAAAGTCTAAAAGAGAGTCAGCAATGACTTTTAATCTATTCAAGCTATTTTTATTGACAAAAAATGTCAGCCAACACCGCATACGATAGCCCTTATTATTCCCAGCTCGTAAGATCGCTATTTTCTTTTTCTCCGCCTGCGGATCCATCGGCTCCATAAGACATAAGGTCATAATCTCCATGTGTACCGGGAGATTCATAGAGGTAAGGTCTCTTCCAGGGATCATTCGGGACTGCTTTCTTCAGGTACGGTCCGTCCCATCCCGGCACTCCGGGGTCGGTTAAGAGGGCATTAAGTCCTTCTGATGTTGTAGGATATCTGCCTGTATCAAGCCTGAACTGATCAAGGCCCTGACCGAGCATCTCTATCTGAGTCTTGGCAGCTTTTTGGTTAGCCATTCCGACTTTCCCGAAAATCTGCGGACCCACAAGCGCTGCAAGCAGACCGAGAATGACCATAACTACAATGAGCTCCACAAGAGTAAAGCCCTTTTGGCTTTTCAGATGTTCAAACCTTACTTTATTCTCCATTCATTCCTCCTGATCTTATTTATCATGCTTACTAATCGGTTCATAGGTAAAGCCACATACATCACCCTCCCCTTCATCCCCTCCCCTCAAGGGAGGGGTAGTATTACAACCCTCTCCCCTGGAGGTCTACGACTCGTAGAGGAGAGGGCAAGGGTGAGGGGGCTTTACTTATGAACTCCTTAGTACATTCTCATTTGTTCAATTTAGTGTAAAATTAATCTTATGGCAAAACCTATTGTCGTTATCGTCGGAAGATCAAATGTCGGCAAATCAACCCTGTTTAACAGGATGACCCACTCGCACACCGCTATTGTCGAGGATATCCCCGGTGTTACAAGGGATAGAAATTATCTTGATGCAGAATATGAGGGCAAATATTTTGTTGTTGTCGATACAGGAGGATTCTATTCAGAACCTGTGGATGATATGTTCTCTCAGGTTAAGGAACAAGCCTTGTTTGCCATTGGAGAGGGAGACGTCATAATCCATTTACTTGATGGCAAGGATGGGCTCACAGCTTCTGATATGGAACTTGTCCGGCTTCTGAGGGCGTCAGAGAAAAAAGTGCTCTGGGCTGTAAATAAAATTGATGCATTCTCACGTGAAGACAGGTTGTATGATTTTTATCAGATAGGTACAGATAACCTCTTCCCTGTTTCTGCAGCAACAGGATACGGATATGATGATCTTATGGATAAAGTCGTTTCTCTCCTGCCATCGTATACTGATGAGAAGATCGACTACCCAAAGATCGCAATTGTTGGAAGACCAAATGTCGGCAAGTCAACCTTAATAAACATCCTTCTCAGCAAAAACAGGATGATCGTAAGCCCTGTCCCGGGAACAACCAGAGATTCAATAGACAGTATCTGTACGTATTATGGAAAAAAGTATCTCATGATAGATACTGCAGGCATAAGGGGAAAAGACCGTCTTGGATATTCAATAGACAGATTCGCAATGGTAAGGGCTGTCAGAAGCATAGAGAGATGTGATCTGGCGATAATTGTAATAGATGCAAGCAAGGGCATTGTGGACCAGGATCAGAAAATAGCAGGCATTGTCAGGGACTATGGGAAGGGGGCAATTTTTCTGCTTAACAAGTGGGACCTCATTGACATCCCTGAAGAGAGGTACAAAACCATAGTCAGAGAATTGAACAGAAAGATGTGGTTTATGCAGTATGCACCGGCACTGACAGTTTCAGCCCTCGAGAAAAAACGCATCACAAAGGTATTTCCGGTCATTGATGAAATAATAAAGACAAGACAAATCAGGATACCTACGGCAGAACTCAATAAGTCTTTCAATGAAGTTGTATCAGGCTTTTCCATCCCTATGTATAAAGGTAAGTCAGTAAAATTCTACTACATAACGCAGGTAAAAACAGAACCTCCTTCTTTTGCAGTCTTTGCAAACTATCCTGCTGCAATAAAGGATACACATATCCGGCATATAGAGAAAGTTTTAAGAAACAGCTTTTCGTTCATGGGAACACCGATACGGATTTATATAAAGGCCAGAGAGAGGAATAAAAAGTAAATTGAGCCTCTTGCAAAAGTATTTATAAACCCAATCTGTCGACGTCCAGTATGAGGACTTCACTAAAATCCACGTACTTATTCTGCTAAGATAACGTCCACGATGTGTTTTTTGCAGTTTTGGACGCA
>JBAQLU010000222.1:0-7962 GCA_049302065.1 Thermodesulfovibrionales bacterium | reverse complement strand
TAAGTGGAAGGTTTATTGCTTTGTATATTGAGCAGCGCATGCTGCCTCCTTTACCTTCTCAGCCTCACCGGGCCATTCTTAAAGGTGATTTATTAAAACATAAAGCGGTGAGTGCTGTCAAATAATGGCTTGACTTGGTTATACGCAACTTGGGAGTCTGACTATGGTTGCGTTTTTCATCTAATCCTCAATCTCAAGAAGACATAACTATTGAAAATTACTGATTATAAACAAGAATAAAAAAGGCAAAGCATTTGACCTTAAACTTTTTGAATTTATTGGCAAATCTATTTTAACTTTCAGTTCTTCTCTCTCCTACTTATACTGTGATATTTTCTATTTGGTTTAAGCTACATTATTAAAATATCCTGGTACACATCTCAAGGAATGAACAAAACCTTAAAGTAAATACTCTGCAAGATTTATCTTATACTTGTTCGGATCAAGGGTCTTCACTATGGACCTATAATATTTACCTGTCTTGTCTTTTTCGGTAAGATCTACAACTGGTCCTTGAACCCTTTTCCCAGAATTATCAACAATTAGTAAGACCCTCGGCCTATCTGCAAAAACCACTTCACTCTCATAAATAAGACCAAGTTCTTTTGTATCAAGCATTACAAGTGTTCCTATGGGAAAGATACCAACCATATTGATAAAAATATTGAATAATTGGGGATCAAGCTGTTTACCGGCCCCTTCCATCATTATACTCAGTGCCTTATCAGGTGCTATCGCAATTCTTGAATAAACTCGTGAAGATGTCATTGCATCATACTGGTCTGCAATACTTACAATTCTTGAATAGAGGTCAAGCTCAGCATATTTCTTAACCTTTGGATACCCTGAAAAGTCATAATTCATATGATGTTCAAATGCAACAATCGAAGATCGCATAGTGGTATTGTCAATTTCCCTTAACTTCAAGATCGCCCTTAAACCCCAAACAGGATGTTTTTGTACAACCCTCCATTCATCATCAGTAAAGGCAGAGGGTTTGTTCAATATTTCATATGGGATTTCAATCTTGCCGATATCATGAAAAAGAGCTACAAGACCAAGTTCAGTAAGCAACTTCTTTCTCAATCCTAACCTTTGGCCAAGGGCTATCGAGAGGATGCTGACATTCACTGAATGATGATAGGTATAGTCGTCATAATTCTTGATTGCAGTCATACTGAGAAGAAGCTGCTCCTCCTCAAGTAAATGGTCAACCATCGTCTCCATAATCCTTTTCGCCTTCTTTATATTTACTTTTTCTCCTGCTCTGATCTTTCCCATCACTCCCTTTGTATACGAGACTGCACTAAAATATGTCCTTTTTATTGCCTTTCGTGTATCAACTTCTTCGGTTTTTTGTATCTTCTTTACTTTAGCTACTTCGATACCATACGATTCCGCCATTACATCTGTCATTTTTTCATATGGCATGTCTGAAAATTCACTGTCTATAATTGCCTTTATAAAAAGCTGGATATCTGTTACTCCAATTACATTTTTAAAAATTACTCTTCCGATTTCCCTTTTTTTGAATTCTCTTAAAAGAGAGTTGTAGTTAAAAATATTTTCGATAGAATACCGTAATCGCTCTCCATTGAAATTAAAAATATCGCCTGTAAGGTCAAGGGTAGCACCTATATCTGATTCAATCTCAGACTTAATAAGCATAAGAAATTTTGTGATAGCTGTTGTTACAGCAATATTATTTGGGTCATGGATTTTGGCAGTTCTTAAAATAATAGATAATTGATTGATGATATCCTGTGCTGTCCTTTTATATTCTGTGTCTTTTGGGGGGGGCATATTCAATTCTCTGAATAGACTTTAGTCATGTTGAGAAATGAAATGGCTCATATCTGGTTACCATGTTTCTGCCAGATTTTTTTGAAATATAAAGCGCTTCATCGGCACGTCTTACTACTGCATCGATAGTATCTCCATCACTTGGAAATGTAGCTACCCCGCCACTGACGGAGACGTATCCAGATGGTTGTTTTTCCCTGTGTTTAAAAGGATGGTTTTCGATGATCCTCCTTATTTTTTCTGCATATATTGAGGCACCATCCTTGTCAGTATTCGGAAGAAGAACAATAAATTCCTCTCCACCATATCTTGCGATAATATCCATTCCCCTGGTATTTTCTCTTAATAGGCGGCTTAATTCTTTAAGGAGATAATCACCTTCCGCATGGCCGTTTGTATCGTTATATTTCTTAAAATGATCTATGTCAAAAATGAACAGCGATAGAGAGAAATTGTAATTTAAGGACTTCTGAGAAGCCTCTATCGCCCTCTCAAAAAAATACCTTCTGTTATAAAGTCCTGTCAGGGCATCTGTATTAGCTTCTTTTTTTGCAGTCTCCATATGTTCACAATTCTGGAGGGCAACACCTGCAAAATCAGCAACCATCGAAATAAACCTCTTTTCATTTCCACTACCTAATTTTATTTTACCGAGGCCAATCATACCTATCAGCCTACCTTTAAAGAGTATAGGTGCAGCAATATCAATACCATCATCCGCTTCAGAATATTCAGAATATTCAGAATATTGCAAGGCTGTACGCGACGACGTTACCTTGTTTTCCGCAGCAGTGCCTAAGAGACCTACACCATACTCTATACTTACCTTTTCTTTCTTTTTCGAACCATATGCAGCAATAAGCTCTATTAAATTTGTCTCCTGATTAAAGATGTACAATTCTATAACCCCTGCATCAATAATGTCTTTTGTCAATCGTATAATTGATGAAAGCGTCTCGTCGAAGGATAGATTTGAGTTCAGGTTTTTTACAGCATCGGGAATCTTTACTAAGAAATTTAGATATATTTGGTTTTTCTCTTTAAGGTTATTGATCTCTCTTTGCAATTCATCGTTCTTAGATATTTCAATACTAAGTTTTTTGGTATGGTTTTTTTCTATCTCCATCATTTCCACTTTCTCCTGGGAACTCCCTGTCTTTTTCCCTGAGAAGAAGGCTATGATAGCAATGGAAACTGCTCCAATGAACAATAATGCTAATGGTAATGCAAAACCTTCTATTTCCATGTATTAATAACTCTCTTGTGACATTGAACATATTGCGGTGAAGATTGCAGTTTTTCTTTCCATAAAATCAAACTAAATTGGGCATGGAGATTTGATATAGTATGCGTCTTGACACAGTTTACTGAATATTGTCGATTAATGCCTCAGCCTCTTTCCAACCTAAAGGTTTTGAGAACCAATATCCTTGATAATAGTCACATTTCAGCTTTCTCAATTCTTCAAGTTGTTCAATTGTTTCTACCCCTTCTGCAATTACTTGCATTTTCATGTTATGAGCCATTGTAATAATCGTTTTGACTATCTCCATCGCCCACTCATTGTCACACATAGACTGGACAAAAGACCGATCAATCTTCAAAGCATCAAAAGGGAATTGATGAAGATAGCCTAATGAGGAATAACCTGTCCCAAAATCATCCATCTGCACCTTTATATTCAATTCCTTTAGCTCTGAAAATACTTTAGCGGCAATTTCAGGATTGTTTATGATGACGCTTTCAGTAATTTCCAGTTTTAAACAGGCTGGATTAAGACCTGTTTTGTTCAGGATTTGCTTTATCGTCTTCACAAGATCAACTGTATATTGTTTGATGGAGATATTCACGCTTATTGTCAAATGCGCATATATAGGTAACTGCGTATGCCAAGCATTCATCTGTCTGCATGCCTCGAGGAGCACCCATCTGCCTATGGGTATGATTAAACCTGTCTCTTCCGCTATTGGGATAATCTCATTCGGTGGAACCAAACCCCTCTCCGGAGATTTCCAGCGCAATAGGGCCTCAAATCCCACAATTTCATTGGTCTCAAGCAAAACTATGGGCTGATAATTTAAAAGAAGCTGATTCTTTTCAATTGCCTGCCGCAAACTGTTTTCCAGTTGTAAATATGCTGCTGCCTGGGCGTGCATGATTTCATCAAATATCACATAGCAAGCCTTGCCAAGCGTTTTGGCTTTATACATGGCGGTGTCAGCATCCCGTAGAATATCTTCGGGATTCTCATACCCTGGTTTACTTACAGCGATCCCGATGCTTGCTGTGATATTCACAATATGGTTGTTTATTTTTATAGGAAGTTTGATTATATTCTGAAGTCGCTCAGCCGCACGTATCACGTTCCTGATATTCTTAATATCTAATAATAGAACTGCAAACTCGTCTCCTCCGAGCCGTGCTACTGCATCATATTCAACCCGTGCCACTGTGTCATAGGGACGTAAATGCTTTTTCAATCGTGCTGCCACTTCTATCAGCAATTGGTCCCCGGCAATGTGGCCAAAGCTGTCAATTATACTTTTAAACCGATCGATGTTAAAAACGATAATGGCAAACTTATAACCCTTTTGCCTGTCTGCACGTGCCATTGACGCTTTTAGGTGGTCTAAAAATAAGGCCCGATTAGGCAGCTCGGTTAGGATATCATAAGATACACAACGTTTTATTTTTTCTTCGAACATCTTGCGTTCGGTGATATTTCTACCAATTCCGCAAATACCTATGGGAATCCCTTTGTAATCTCTAAGTAGACTTCCAATAAACTCAAAGGGTATATGCTTTCCCTCTTTAGTAACGGCTGATGCTTCAATACTGGCATAGCCTTCATTTATTGTTCTGTTGATAGCCTCCTCAATTTGCTGAATGTCTTCTTTTAAGAAGAAATCAGCTGGCTTTATTAAGGATATCTCCTCATCACTATATCCTGAGACTTCATTCATTGCCTTATTCCATCTGAGGAATTTGCCTTCTAAATCAAAAACAAAGAATACATCTTTCAGGGTGTTTAATGCATTTTCAGTAAATGCCCTCTCTTTCAGTAAATCCTCTGTTCTTCTTCTCAATTCGGCAGTTTGTATATTAACTTTGATTTCTAACTCATCGTAAACTCTCCTTAATTCTTCTTCTGCTCTCTTTTGCTCAGTAATATCACGCGCTACAGCAAAAATTAATTTCTCCTCAATTAATGGGAAGGAGTTCCAGGAAATCCATTTATAAGAACCATCTTTACATACATAACGGTTCTCAAAAATGATAACCGTCTTTCCCTCTTCAAGACCATTAGCAGCGCTGATTGTTGATTCGCGATCCTCTGGGTGAACAAAATCGAGGTATGGTTTAGACTGTAGTTCATTATTTGTCCAGCCAAGTGTTTTTTCCCAGGAAGGGTTTAATTCTTTAAAGTAGCCATCAAAACCGGCAATGCAAAACATATCGATTGAGTAATTGAATAATCGATCACGTTCCTTCTTTGCATTTTTGTATTTGGTTCCTAATTCTTCTAACTCAGTAATACGTTGACGCAGTTCCTCTAATTCATTTATAAGCTGCTTTTTTGTCTTATTTTCATCTTTCATTGTGCGTACCTTTCCCTATTTAGAGTCCGTCCATAAACTGACAGATTCGTATAAAAGAGTCATTCCCATGAAAACGGGAAGCCAGTGTTTTCAATAAGTTCTGGATTCCACATCAAGTGCGGAATGACAAAAAACCTGAGTTTATAAACAGACTCTATTTAATATGCTACTGCACATGTTCAGGAGTTACATTGTTTATAAAAATCTTTACAAATTGCGGGTCAAATTGGGTTCCTGCATTTTTCCTGAGTTCCCCGATTGCATCTTGAAAATCGAAGATAAAAGGATTTGTATCACCATGAATTAGCTTTCCGGTACATTTATATGAATCTTTACTCACCATTACATCAAATGCCTCTGCAATGGCAATAATTCTGGACTCTAACGGAATATCCTCACCTTTCAATCTATAAGGATACCCTTTGCCGTCGTATCGTTCATGGTGGTGTAAAACAATTGGTGCAATATCTGTATAAAAATTTATTGGTCTTAGCATTTCATAAGCAAATTGGCAATGTGTTTTATAGTCATCTTTGGATTTTATATCCTGCGGGGATATGTTTAGAAATCCAATATCATGGAGCAGGCAGGAAGTGTATAATCTTTTCTTCTCGTTTTCAGACATATTCAATGCATGTGCAATTAAAAGGCTGTATTGTGCAACCCTCTTTGAATGACCTCGTTTTTCGATGCTATTGTCAATAGCATTGAGCAAAATATCTGTAAGGTGAATCTCAAAATTCTTTTGATCCTCATAAAAATTTGTCCTGTCGATCGCTATGGCAGCCTGATTCGCAAAATACGTTATAACCTCTGTATACTTTTGAGTGAATGAATTCGTAGTCTTATTCAATAGTTCAATCACTCCGATAATTCCTGTGCTTAACTTTAGAGGTGCGCAGAGTACTGATCTTGTCTCATATCCTGTCAGCCTGTCTATTTCAGGATTGAACCGGTCATCTTGATTGACATCATTCACAATCACTAGTTCCCCATTTTGTACAACCCAGCCTGCTATCCCCTCGGTTTTTGCTGTTGAAACTCCAAGCAGTTTCTTACTCTCCGGCCCCTTCACACTTCTAAAGACAAGCCTGTCTTTATCAAGTAGCATGATAGACCCTGCATGAGCATCAGTAATTGCTAATGCGTGTCCCAATATTTTTTCTAACAGGATGTCACCGTATTTTTCCTCCCTTATATCCAGTGTGAGATTGAGCATGTTATCAAGCTTGCTGCTATAATCCTCTATCTCGTTTGAGGCCTGCTTTGAAATCTTATTAGATATGTAAAGACCTGTAATACTCAGAAGAGCAAGTATCGAGAGCATTGCTACTATAGAAGGGTTTGTAATGAAGTCCCATTCATAGTATAGGAAGCGTACTATCAAAAACAACAATACAAAGACAACGAAGGTTACGATATAATTAAGCAGGTTGATCTTTTCTCTGATACCCTCTATCACTTTTTTTCTCATTGTATCTCCTCCTTCGCTATTCCAAATAATGCTTATATAATAGGGAATTGTTCTTTGCCTGTATACAGCTTTTACTTATTTTTCAAATTCTATTCCGTTTTTCATGTTTTTGCAATATTACTAAACAAATCATTTCAGAAACTTAAGGGGTTACCGAAGGAAGAAAAACTGAACGGCAGGAATATTTCAGCTGCTGCTTAATAATGCAAGTTACTACTCTCACTTCGGCAACCCGGCCACCATAGGCTGTTTTAAAGCCCTTAGGTCGAAGGCTTTGTGTCCCATCCTTTCGGATGGTTTACCTTTTTCGATTAAGTAAAAATGTAATTATATCAATTTCGTTATCAACAATAAGTATAGGCTTTTTGATACTTTTCTATAGGTATTTTAAGTTCTTTTAAAGAGATAATCAATCCTACCTGGGTAGGGGGTGGGAGGTTTATCTTTTTAATATTTATCGGAATTTATCAACGAGACTCAAAGTTCAATTTATAAAATTGTACCCGCTGGGCAAAATATTCCGGTTCTTTTTCAGCCATGCTATACACCTGTCATCTAAGTCAAGAAGATTTTTGTTAAAATATTCAGATGTCTGAAAAGAAACTTATCATTGAGCTCGAAAGAAAAGACGAAAGAAAAGAGGGACAGGCTACTTTTATCATGCCTGCGACTCCTTCTTCGGCCTTCCTTTTCTCTTCATCGTCGATTCCATCCCGAATTCCCTACATATCTTCATCTGGCATGTCGCCTCGCAAAAAGGTATCTATCTTTACAGGGTACCGCACTTTTGCCTCCGCCATCAGTTTTATGATTGCCTCATAATCTTTGTCTTTATGGAATACCTCTTGTCTCCCATTCCCACGATTAATGACATGGCAAGCAATATTGTCCGCTAATCCCCTCACTATCCTCGGCATCGCCTTCTCTATTCACTAAAAAAAGTAGCCTGTCCCATTTTTGTTGTCATTCACCGGAAAGGTATTCGGCATGCAGCATACTGTTGTGAAGCCACCTTTGACTGCAGCCAGGGTTCCGGAACTGATCGTCTCCTTGTATTCAAAGCCAGGTTCCCTGAGATGCACATGC
>JBAQLU010000221.1:0-6715 GCA_049302065.1 Thermodesulfovibrionales bacterium | reverse complement strand
ACTTGCCGAAACTCCTGCAGTCTGATACCATCTAAGTGTTCCATAGAAACCTCCTGTCTTAAGAATTTTGTTCCTCACATAAACTTATTCTTACAGGAGGTTTCTATTTTTTCATAGCTTTAAAAGTTATCTCCCCTATGATTAAATGGGGAAGTTTATTCCCTCGCTTTATCTGTATATAACGTTGATTCCTAATGGGACTATCAATCATGCTTTTATAATTCCTATCTTATAAGAGCTTTTGTAATGGCAGATGTGTTTACACCCATATGCCTGGCGATTTCTGCAGCAGTCATACCAAGTTCCTCGGTGCATCTTTTCGCTATTGCTGCGCGTGCACGACTCACTTTCCGCCTTCGACTGCCACTTCTTAATTCCACCGGGCTTACACCGAAGTCATTGCTTTGTTCAGTAATTATATCTTCGATACTTCTGCCAGAACGCCGTATCTTTAACTGACGCCTTTCTTTTTCTTCAGCCTCTTGCAATATTTTGTTTACAAATTCGCTGTTCCCCAGCACCCTTTCATCAGATTCAAATCTTTCCTTTCCCCTTCTTCTCATTGATACTACTTGAGACCAACCGCCATGACTACGAATAAGTCCTCCGCCAGTCAGTTCAGGTACACGTCCCATGGATATCCCGTCCTCCACAAATTTCCTGTATTCCGTCTTTGCGCTCTTTCCACTGCTGTCAAACTGCGAAAGCACATATTCAGCACCCATCCATTTGTGCTTGTTTTTGCCCATTATAACGCTGTGGCCGCTCCATAGGTAATTGTCTAATTCCTCCATGTTCTTGACGATCCCAGCCCTGACGGGATTAAGATGTATGTATCGTATCAGGGCTAAGAGATATCTGTCTTCCTCACAAAGGATTGACTTGTAACGATTTTCAAAAAGATGCCCGGTTCTTCCATGCCTTCGATTAAAATATATCGCATACCAAGTCAGTTGCTTCCGCATTACCGGCGATATCCCTTTCTCTCCGCTTTTGAATAACAGATGTACATGGTTGCTCATCAAGGTCCATGCATATATGGAACATTTCGCTTCCGTCACATTTGCACCGAGGCGTTCCAGAAATTTTTGCCTGTCCTGTTCATCATAAAATATATCCCCTCTGTTTGCCCCTCGTATCATAATATGATGAAGCGCTCCGGAAATATCTAATCGTGCTTGGCGCGGCATGGCATATTATTGTCAATTCGTGTTCCTTTTTTCAATGCTCTGTCCTATTAGGAATCAACGTCCCATCTTGTCTCATCTTAATCTTTTTTGATCTTGAGGGTGTTTCGCCTCTGAATCTTCCGGCCAATCCCCTGATTGTGAGAGCCAGAGGCACCATGCCGAAGGGTATGAGAAGCAGTGTGTTGAGGTATCCGGTGGAGATACCTGTTGAGTAATAGAAGATGAGTGATGATACAATTACAAGCATGATTATTCCGGTGATAAAGCAAAAGGCCGAAGTGAGGTCAGTTTTTGCATCTCTGGGGGAATAATCAAGCGCCTTCACCAGTCCGGGGTCTATGGTAGCTTTATGTGAACGCTGGATAAGGTACCTGAGAAAGGTAAGGTATTCCTCTGAAGTAGATGCCTTTATTGTTATATTCCGTTTATTTCCGCCGGAGCCGATATAGTTTACACTTGTCGCTCCGTATCCACCGATCACAAGGGCCGGATATTTCAATTCCTTGATCATGTCCCACAGGATGAAGTCCCGCTTGCTCGAAAGCCCCCTCTCCGTGGCAGTCCAGCCACGATACGTTATCTCTTCTTTTCCGATAGGCTTTTGGAGGACTGCGGATTTTCTGATATCCTCATATCCTTTTTCTGGAATCTTTGCCCTCAGTTCCGATATTATTTCTTCGGGTTTTTCAACAGCCCTGAGGCCAAAGACTACTTCTTTTGTCGATGTTCCCTCTGCCTTGATCAGTACCTTCACTTGCCGTTCTTTTATCCCGAGGTTACTGATCTCGTTTATCGTCATACCTTCAATTTCATCCCATCTGGCTGTATTCTTCTTGAAGAGAAACGGGATGCCCACTGTAATCCCGGTATCCGATATCTCAATCACCGGGGTTTTTATCCTCCAGACAATCACTGCAATGAATAAGACATCCATTACTACAAAGGGTATGATTCCGCCGGGGAATTCAATTGCGGTATATCTGTCGATAAAATAAAACATGGCGGTGGAGAGTAAGACCATCACCGTGCCGATGATCAAAATGGCTTTCATGAAAGGTGATAGATAATAACGTTTAGTCATGGGGGTTATAGCTATCTTTTTGCATGATCCTTAAAAAGCACAATTCCTTTTCCATTCCCTTTTTTGATTGCTTTAAAAAAAGTAGCCTGCCCCTTTCCCTCATTTCCCTTTCCTTATTTCCTTTCCGCAATTATTCATTATTCTCCTGCTTCCACAATAAATATAATTTTTTCAAAACATATAAATATGTAATAGGCAAAACTGCATTTGAAATAAAAATAGCAGCAATAATAAAGGGTCTATAAAGAAAATTCTTATTCGAGAATATTGGTACAAGTGCCATAACCAAATGAATTGATGAAATAAATAAGAAGCGGATGTTATTCTTTATGAAACGCCCCGCAAAATTAATCCAATACACATTGGGTTGAGCATAGCTAATATGTTTGGCGGCAAAATCATCAACAGGATTAGTTATAAATCGACGCATCGCAAAAAGATATCCAATTGTCCATGCTGCAGAAAAGATTATTATGGGGCCAAAAGGATCAGCATGAAGATATGTCAGCCCATAAAAGACAACATGAAATATTACAATTAAAGAAAATTTAAGTTTTGTGTTTGTTAGCTGTTTAAATATCGTAAATAATGTTATATTCATTTTCCCTCGCAGAATTTCTTGATATCCTCTCCCGCCTTACCCTCCAAAATGGTCCATATTAAAGTTAAGATAGCGCTAGCTACAAAGATACCGGTGCCGGGAATAATTACAAAGACCGAGAAGATTATTGTATTAATAGCAGCTAATGCAACCCGAAGAGGCACATCGCTTTCAGTTAAGATGCAAAGACCTATTCCAACATACAAAAATCCAAGTACTAACAGAGCGATACCTGCCCCGAATTCCGATGTGATTAATCCCAGTAGTATCAACGCATTGCCAATGGCAATATACAACCATGCTCCGTTAGTCCCACCACTGATCATATATGCCCCGGCACCAGTAATTGGATCTATAATAATGTAGCCACAGCCTGTCCATCCATTGAATGTAATATCATTATTAGAAACGGTCACTTCTTTCCCTGCATTCACCGCATTTTGAATGTCCACCTTTACATTTGCATCAACCTGGAGATGTGGAAGGACGGTATTGATATTCGACAGATTTATTTTATAAATAGGTATTCCCTGATCATTGGCTATCTGTAATGCTTTGACAGCGGATATTCCCAGCGTGGGGTTTTCTGGTGTTGAAAATAACTGTTCCGCTACAGAGTGTTCCAGTACTGATCCGTTCATACCTGATGAAAGGAAAAACTGTTTCGGTTTTTCTTTACTGCCGTCTAATGCCTTTACAAGTGTCATGGCCCTGTCTACATCCATCGCCAGCCCATCAGAACTGACAGAGATTGGAATACCAAAAAATGAATTTACTCTTAATTCAGAAGAAAAGATATTCTCTGAAGACAATCTGATAGCAACAAGTCCCATTATCTTTGCACCTACAGAATCCATTACATCAAGCTCAGCATAATATGAGAGAGCGGTTGCATAAAGCAAATCACCGAGTATATCGTCTTTTGTCAGATTGGTAAAATCCTGCGCCTCTAATTTCGCCTTGGTTGCCTCAAGTTTTGTCTTTAAGGAAGTCGTTTGTTTAAGTGAAATTCTTCCAAGGTCAAGGGCGATCCCTAAATACTCTCCTGCCTCAATCTGATTCGTTATCAAGTCAGGACTTTCATTTGGTGCTGTGAATGTCATTTTGAAAGCCTCCGTATTGCCCATCCCCACTGATGTTCCGGTTGCGACTACAACTCCATCTACTCTTAGTTCCGGTTTAAGGTTAATAAGATAAGCTGGGAGTGATGTCGGAAGTTCATTCGGTTGTATCGGAGTGCCATCTGCATGTGGTTTTGGCAGATAAGAATTGATAACATTTTCATCTGCCTGTGTTGCAGGTGAATAGCTTAAGGTTATCTTCTTCCCTGCAAGTTCGGGAAGGCTTTTCGTAATATTAATGGGTGTGCCGATTATTTCATCATACATATCCTTAACGACATTGAAGGTTATTTTATGCCTAAGACTGTCTGGTACGCTTGAATAGGTAGCTCCTTTAAGAATCAGTCTGTAAGGCAACGTGCCTGCCAAAATAGGAAATTCTTGCTTGATAATCTCTTTCTTCCCAAGAACATCTCCAACCGTAGCATTTGGGTAATTCTGGGATATGTAATTCTGAACCCTTGTTTGATAATCCGTCATCTGTTGCTGGATATATGAAGAATTTACATTTGTCACATAACCCTCTGCTTCATTAATGGTAGCTGTTGATGTAATCTGGTCAACAAAAGATTGAGCATCGAAGGGAACGGCTGATTTGATGTCTATTCCCTGTGTATAGCTGTATTGTTTGAAACTCGCATCAAGGGGTATCCATGTGTCTCCCACTTTATGCCTTGCCCCTCTACTTGGGATGTAATCGATCCACGCTTCCACGTAAACATGTTCAAGTCTTGCATATTCAATTGTTCCGCCGACGGTCATGCCTTTTGTAGGTATCTTTGCAGAAGCAAGAAGACGTAGTGCTTCCATTGAATCTGTAAATCCACCAACCCAGTTCTTAACCTTTTCTATCGGAAGTTCTATTGTCCCTTGAACGTATCTTGCATGTATGCCAGAGGAGCGAAGGAGTGCTATAAGAAGACTGCTGGTATCTATCGCATTACACTGTTTCGTTTGAAGACAATAATCTGCGCCCTGAATTGAGCCATATGTTGGGACGAATTCGATATTATTCCGCACCCAGTTATAAATTTTGACAGGGTTGTGGTTTAGTTCCGTAGCCTTTGCCTGTATTGCCGGCGTAAACTTGACTTCTATCGTCTCAGCCAAATCAGCAGATGTTGGAGGATCGGCAAGAGCCAGTAATATGGGGGAAGTTATCACTTGCTGTTCGCTGATAAGACCATTTAATGACCCATTTGAAGCAACAAGAACCGATCCATGATCCATGATGCCTGATGCCCGATATTTTTTATCCTGCATCTTGTATCTTGCATCCTGCATCTCTTTGAAGTCTTCTTTATTAAGCCTCGGCTCTATCCATACCGGCTCCGCTGTCCGGTGTGGAAGTTTATTCGGATCTAACGGGACATGCTTACTCGGCGCTTTGACCTTCTCAAGGTGTGCCTTTGCCCTACTTATCGCAGCGTCAGCTTCTGATTTTGTCCTGGATTTATCTATAGCGACAAGGTTATCGTTTAACTCTTTGAGATTGTCTTCATAATGCTTTACGAACTTATAATGCCTTTCAAGGATCTCTGGCGGAAGTCCTTTTTCCTTTAAGAATCTCTCAGTATCACTGAATTGTTTCTTAATCGCTGTGTCGAGTCCCTCAATTTCCGACCTTTTTGTCTTGAGTTTGTTCTTCTTCGTATCCGTGTCAGCGGAAGTGTCATTGAGGATTTGTTCTATGGATTCAACTGTTTTTTGGAATTTCTCATCGGGTTTTGGTATCTTTGGCTGTGTTTGAGACGAAGACTGACCGGTTAGTTGTTTACTGCTTCCTGCCGGCTGCTTGCTGTCCGTAGCAGCGAATGCAACAATATCAACCATTCCACCGAATGTCCAACAGAAAAAGAATAATACGATAAGTGAAATGATTCTTATTGCAGGTTTATATCTGAAGTCCATCAGTTCCCTCCGAAACTACAGATTCAGTAGCCATTTCAAAATGTCCTTCACGCATCCACCAGAAAGATTGATACATTTAATAAAAAAAAGCAACTACCACTTTTAGTAGGGGGAAGTCTATCATTTAGAGCCATCCATAATACATTACGTTGTTACCATGACTGCATCTTGAGCATGTCATAGAATGTTCTACCATAAATGAAAATAAAAGTCTGTCATAGAAACTATGATTTTTTTGTAATAATTTTGAAAGTTTCTTGTAGTCATTTTTACTACAAATCAGTTCGTCAATAACATTCAAAGGGTCTATTTTGATGAATATCGTTTTTGAGGAGGCGGTGGGGATTGTGTAAGTAATGCTTGCCTGTGAGCTTCCAAATGCAGGAATCGTTTCAATTGTCGCCTCGTTTATAAAAACTCTGCCTGCTGACGGGTCTCCGTCATAAAATTGAACGGTTATATATCCTGAGCCTGTCGAAGGGGCTTGTCCTGGGCCTGTGTTCTTGATATTTGCCGTTATGGTTATCGTCTCGCCGACTGTTGGGGTTGGATTTGAGAAGGTGATGTCATTTGAGGTAATAGACAAATTCGGTTTTACATTCGCCAATGTACGAAGGGCTAAAGCTGTCGAATACGGATCATCATCCCATGAACCGTTGGGAAGTTGAGTAGATATCAAATAATCCCTCTTTCGTGTTTAAGTTGAAAGCTTAGGGCTTAACAGTCCGCAATGCTGATGTATCTTGAGCAAGAAGTATTTGACGTCTCTGTAGCCGTAAGCCATGCGCTTTAACCTCTTTATCTTATTATT
>JBAQLU010000220.1:0-24724 GCA_049302065.1 Thermodesulfovibrionales bacterium | reverse complement strand
GCAGAGCGCTCCGCAGGCGCTGGATTCTTCCTTGATTCCCCTGCGCTTGCAGAAGCCGGTCTTGCCGTCTTCATTGATTGCCGTATGAGGAATCACATAAAAGACATAGCGCTCTTTGCCGCCTGTCCTGGGAGCATGGTGCATGGCAGCCTTAAGCCCTGTTTTTCCTGCAGTGAACATTGCGGCAAGACTGGAGAAATTGAAAGCTTCTCCCCAGATATGCTTGATGATGCTCCTGACTGTCTGGGATATCTCGTCCCTGCAGACACAGACAGAAGCGATACTGTTGTCGTCATTAAACCCGAATTCCTTCAGGGCATTGTATGTCTTTTTAACATATTCGACTTCTTTGAAAACCCTGTCAAAATTTTCCTTTATTACTTCCTCAAATCCCATAACACCCCCAAAAAGGCAAGGTTCAGGTTGAGATTAAGTTCAGAAGTTTATCTTCTTCCCATTAACCTCAGCCTTAGACTTGGCCTGAATTTATTTAAGCGTTATCGGCATTCCCATCATCGGCCAGATTGTAAGTATGGCTAATCCGATGAATGCTATAAGAACAACACTCAGGAGCAAACCATGTCTGAAAAATTCACCTGTGCTGAATTGTTTTGATTCATAGGCGATAGCATTGGGAGCGGCTCCTATAAGTAATACAAACGGCATCCCTGCGGTCATGAGTGAGGAATAGAAAATGACATCAGGGGCGACACCCAGGTATGGCGCGATAACCAGTGAGACAGGCAAAGAAATCGCTATCGCTGCCACGTTCATGATAAAGTTCGTCATGATGAGGACAAAGGTTGCTATGCTCAGGATAAACACAAGCCAGTGCGCGTTCTGGAACATGACGAGCCAGTTGACTGCAAGCCATTGTGCCGCGCCTGTCTGCCAGAGGCAGAAGCCGATACTCATGGCGCCGCTGAAAAGGAGAATGATATTCCAGGGAATATCTTCCAATTCCTTTACGGTCAGCACTTTGAATAAGAAAAATAAAAGCGTTGATACGAGCATGATAGCAGCTCTGTCTAATGACTTTAGTGCAGGGACAAACGACTGCATTGACATAACAACAATTGCACCTAATACCGTAATAATGACGAATTTCTCATTCCTGGTCATAGGGCCGAGTTCTTTTGCGAGCTTGGTGACCTTCCCCTTCAGTCCGGGGATAATCTTCTTTTCCGGTTTCAGGAAAACCATCAGATAAATCCAGATGAGAAATACCATGACCCATCCGATGAGAAAAGAAAACTTTGTAAGCTCGAAGAATCCAACTACCTTGCCGGTGAACTCCTGAAACATACCTGCGCCGGCGGCAGCGCGTGCAGAACCTAAAAAGGTGATAACACTTCCTGCGCCCGCGGCATACGCCATGCCGATGAACAGTGATTTGCCGAATTTTGTCGGTTTATCTCCTTCACCATAGAGGGAATTGACCGCAAGCAGTATCGGAAAGACGGTTGCTGCTGCAGCGGTATGCGCCATGACATGCGCAAGGCCTGCAGTTACTACCAGCGCTCCTAATAAGATCATGTTTGTCTTTTCGCCTACGACCTGGAGCATCTTGTAGGCCAGACGTTTCGTAAGACCTGATTTTGTGAAGGCAAGGCCGACAACAACGGATGCGAAAATAAACATAACAGAAGGGTCCATAAAATCCCTGAAGGCGTCTTTTGCAGAGCGTATTGCAAATAGAGCCTGAAAAACGCCGATTGCAATGGCTGTTACTCCAATCGGGACAACCTCAAATACCCACCATATGCCCGCCAGAAGGAATAATGCGATGGCACCTTTTCCTTTCTGCGAAAGTGCAAAATGCTTGCCCACAGGATCAACTGCATCCGGCCATGCCGGCATAAAGTAAATCAGCAAAAATAGCCCTAACCCCAGCAGAATAAACATTACCCTTTTCCAGTCGAACGGGGCCTTGGTTTCAGCAACAACGATCTCCGGAGGAGGCTGTGGCAAGCCTTCAGTTCTCTTTATATCTTTGTCTGCCATTTCCCGCCTCCTATTCCTTCAGAATCGCATTGGAGATTTCATCAAAAACTTCGATCATCCGTACGAGTCCGATGAACTTCTTTTTGTTCTCCAGAACAGGCAGCAAAACCAGATCATGATGCAGCATGAGATAAGCTGCCTTCGTAAGAGGATCACCCGGTTCAACAAAATACTTTGCAGGCGCCATGATCTCACTCACAGGCTTTTCTGCAAGGTCCTTTGATCCTTTGTCAAAAAGGGTATCCCAGATAAGGGATAATGCTGATTCGTCTTCTTCAGCAACCTGAGCTTTTGCACTTGGTTTCAGAAACTGTGGCTCAAGGCCTTTGAGGATATCCTTGAGGGTTATGGTGCCCATGAGATTGTACTTCTCATCGAATACCAGTACTGCCATTGGATCAGGGTACTTCTTGGTACTGAGAAAAGAGACCTTCACGATCCTTATTGCCTGGCTGATCGAAAACCAGTAGGGCACATGAGGATACTCAAAAATACAGGTCATCACATCCTTCACAACTTTGCTGCCTGACATAATTACCTCCTTTTTTATATTGTTGCACGTTGCACCGTTGAATAGTTAGTCAACTTTCAACTTTCAACTTTCAACTATTTTTATTACATTGCTTTTCTTTCAAGTTCCATCAGGAACTTAAATCTATCGGTCCGTTTGATCGAACGGGTATACATGACAAGGGTATCCCCTGAGTAGAAATACTGGTTCAGCAGGATTGCCTGAGAACCTTCCGGCAAACCGACAAGCTGTTTTTCATCGGGATGCAGGGGTGTGATCTCTATGTAAATTTTTACTCTGGTGATCTTTATCCCATATTTTTTCTCAAACAGTTCAAACAGGGATTGATGCTCGATATCTTCCTCTAAAAGGAGAGGGCAGATATGATAAGGTATGTAGGTTTCCTGAAGCAGAACCGGCTCGTTGTCGATTGACCGCAGACGTTTTATATAAATAATGTGTTTGTCTTTCGGGATATCGAGTTTTACATCAAGGTCATCGATCGGCATCATGACAGTCCGTGCAAGGACATTGGTGGTGAAGTTGAGGCCTTCTTCAAACAGGAGTTCCCTGAAGTTTGTGAGCATGGTGAGACCTTCGGATACAGTATTTTTATAGATGAAGGTACCTTTGCCCTGCTGACGTTTGAGGTAGCCCTGCCTGACCAGTTCCAGGACAGCGGTTCTGACAGTGGCCCTGCTTACGCCAAACATTTTACAGAGTTCATCTTCGGTTGGAATCTGAGATCCGACAAGCCATTCGTTACTCTCGATCTTCTTCTTTAAAATCTCGTAGAGCTGCAAATATAGTTTCTGATGGTCTTCTCTGTCGATCAGTTCCATAATAGAATAATATCATAATGTTATCATAAGATTACAACCTGACAAAAAAAGTATAATGATATTAAGTAGACTTGTCAAGAGTTTTTTTTATGGGTATAATTAGTAATGTTTAATTTTTTAAAAGGTTTTAAAAAATCCCCTGAAGAAAAGAAACAGGATGATATTGCCAGAGAGGTTGTGAAGGCAAAATATCAGGCATTTCAGAAACTCCTCTCAACAAACAACCAGGTTCTTGAACTCATGGCTGATATGGAGGAGAAAGTTTCAGGTGAGTACCTGTTCGATATCCATTATATAAAAACAAATGTACGGCTTATTGGATACGAAGTTTCCAAAATCATCGAGAGCCTTAATGCTCTCTCCAATAATAAATATTCACAGTTCCCTGCAATCCATACGAACATCAGCCAGGAAGTCGAAAAAATCCTTGAATATAAAATGGAGATCCCTGTCAGTGATCTCACCATCCCTCTCGAAAACCTTTCCGGGGAGACAGTCGGGATTGCCGGCGGGAAAATAGCTCACCTGGGGGAGGTAAAGAGCAGATTGAATCTCCCGACTCCCGATGGATTTGTGATCAGCGCTTATGCATTTGTAAAGTTTATGGATCACAACAGGCTTATTGAAAAGATCAGTGAAAGAATGTCATCACTGAACATAGAAAATCTGGAAGAACTGAACAAATTCAGCAAGGCGGTATATCATATGATCATCACATCGGATATCCCTGCTGATCTCCAGGAAGCAGTTGAAAATGCCTATGCAAAACTCTGTAAAAAAACCGGCGGGAAAACTATGGTATCAGTGAGAAGCAGCGCTATCCGGGAAGATAGCGAATTCAGCTTTGCAGGACAGTATGCAACATTTCTCAATGTCCCCGGGGATTCAATAATACAGAAATACAAGGAAGTTGTTGCGAGCCTTTTTACCCCGCGTGCGATTTTTTATTCTAAGACAAAGGGATTTTCTGAAGGAGAGATGGTAATGGCTGTCGGTGTCCTGAGCATGGTTGATGCGATCGCCGGCGGAGTAATGTACTCGAGAGATCCGAATGATCCATCAACTGACCATATTTTAATCAATGCAACTCATGGTCTTGGGGTTTGGGTAGTGGATGGTACTGTGACCCCTGATACGTACACTGTGTCAAGACATCCCGAAGGAACCATTCTTGATAAAAGGATCTCAATTCAGGAAAAGATGCTCGTCAATGGAGAGGCCGGCAAACTGGAAGAGGTTATGGTACCGGAAGATAAGATAGGGAAGCAGTGCCTTTCCGATGAACATATTAAGAACCTTGCAAAACACGCACTGACGTTAGAAAATTATTATGGTTCTCCTCAGGACATTGAATGGGCAGTTGGCAGTGACAGGAAAATATATATCCTGCAATCCAGACCTTTGAGAATAGTGATGAACACGACATCCGGAGCTTATCTTCCGACACGATTCGAGGGTTATAACATTATCCTTGATAAAGGGGTCATTGCATGCAAGGGGGTTGGTTTCGGAAAGGCATTTATTCTTAAGGATGACGAAGAACTGAAAGAATTCCCTGAAGGCGCTGTGCTGATCGCGAAACATACCTCTCCGAAATTTGTGACCATAATGAATAAGGCATCCGCGATTATTACTGATGTAGGGAGTGCAACCGGTCACATGGCTTCTCTGTCGAGGGAATATCAGATCCCTACTATTCTTGATACTGAGGTTTCAACAAGTATTATTCAGCATGGCCAGGAGATAACTGTTGACGCCATGAACTGTAATATATACGAGGGTAAGGTTTCAGAACTTCTCGAATATGCCCGGAACAAGAAAGAACCTTTTAAGGAGACACATCTGTTTAAAACGCTCGAAAAGGTTTTGAAATGGGTTGTCCGCCTCAACTTAACAGATCCTGAGAGTGACACCTTCAGGCCTCAATACTGCAGGACTTACCACGACATCACCCGGTTTGCACATGAAGTGGCGATGCACGAGATGTTCAGCATAGGTGAAGAGCAGGACAATGAAGATATCCAGACTATTCATCTCTACGCAGGTATCCCTGTTGATGTCCATATGTTAAATATCAATGGGGGAGTAAAAGAGAACCTGAAAAAGGCAACGTTTGAGGATGTTCTCTCGATACCGTTTATTGCATTACTGAAGGGCATGAAAAGTATGAGATGGCCGGGGCCACCACCGGTTGATGCAAAGGGATTTTTGGGTATGCTCGCTCATTCAGCCTCTATCCCTGAAGGAGAACTTCAGGAGACAGCGAAAAGGAGTTTTGCAGTGGTATCCAAAAATTATGTGAATTTCAGCATCCGTCTCGGATACCATTTCTCGATGATAGAGGCATACGCAGGAGAAAATATCAATGACAATTACATCAAGTTCTTCTTTAAAGGCGGAGGGGCTGCTGTTGACAGGAGATTAAGAAGGGTCAGGCTTATAAAAGAAATCCTCAAGGAAATGGGATTCAGGGTGAATATTAAAGAGGATGTCATGAATGCTATTCTCACGAAATACAAACAATCAACGATTGAAGACAAATTAACTGTCATGGGCAAATTAACTGCTTATACCAAGCAGCTGGATATGGCGATGTTTAATGATGCAGTGACAGATATGTATGTGGAACAGTTTATTAAAGAACATATCATTTCATCAAAAACCTCTCGTTAGAACGGGAATACGTTATGAGGAATCTCCAAAAGTACTTAAAAAAAACGGCTTCCGGAGACCTTTCAGACAACTTCAGTGGAATTTTCAAAAAGAAGTATTTTGCATTTCAGCAACTTCTTGCGAAGAATAATTTTGTACTGAAGATTATGGCGGATATGGAAGAAAAAGTATCGGGCGAATATCTGTTCGATGTGGAATATATTCATGCGAGCGTCAGAAAGATTGCTTATGAGGTTTTGCATGTCATCGAGAATCTGAATGCGCTCTCTTCTGAAGATACCTATACAGCGCTTTGCAGGAAATTTGACGTCCTTAACAGAGAGATTGAAAATATGCTTTTGTGGAAGTTCGAGGTCCCGATAAGCGACCTGACCATTCCGCTGGAGAATATTACCCGTGATATGGTGAATATAGCCGGCGGCAAGATAGCACATTTGGGAGCGGTAAAAACAATGCTGAAGCTTCCCACACCTGAGGGGTTTGCGGTCAGCGCGTATGCATTCAAAAGATTCATGGAACATAACAGATTTCTTCAAAACACAAACAGGATAATTTCGGCGCTGAGTTTATCAGATCTCGGGGAGCTGGATGAAGCAAGCAGGGAAATACAGGACACGATTATAAGGTCGGCAATTCCTGATGATGTAGCAAATGCAATAAGAGATGCGTACTCAGATCTCTGCACGAAGACCGGTAAAGAGACAACAGTCTCTGTAAGAAGCAGCGCGATTCATGAAGACGGCCATTTTAGCTTTGCCGGGCAGTATGCTACATTTCTCAATGTCCCGGGAGACCGGATTCTGCAGAAATATAAAGAGGTCGTTGCAAGTCTTTTCACTCACCGGGCAATATTTTATTACAAGACAAATGGCTTTTCAGAAGAAGAGATGGCCATGGCGGTCGGTGTCCTCAGTATGGTGGATGCAAAAGCGGGTGGTGTAGTATATACCAGAGATCCGAATGATCCCGCATCTGAACATATTTTAATAAACGCACTATACGGCCCCGGCAAATTTACAGGGGAGGGAACCGTACCACCTGATTCATATATCGTATCCAGATACCCGGAAAGCCCTATAACCAGCAAGACAATATCACACCAGGCAGCAGTGCTTGACCGTAGCAAGAATGGGACCCTTCAGGAGATAAGGATTCCGGATCAGGTGCAGGGAAAACAATACCTTACAGATGGACAGATAAGAACGCTTGCGGGGTATGCGCTCGCAATAGAGAAATATTACGGCTGTCCCCAGGACATAGAATGGACCATTGGCAGGGACGATCTCTTCTCTATTTTACAGGCCCGTCCGCTGAGGATATGTCATAGCGAACAGATGGGTGGTATCTGTTCTCCAAGACGAATTAAGGGATATCCTGTTCTTTTAGAAAAAGGTGTGATTGCGTGTAAGGGGATTGGTTTCGGCAAAGCCTTTCTCCTGAGGGATACAGAACAACTGAAGCATTTCCCTGAAGGGGCTGTGCTTATTGCGAGGAACACCGATCCGCACTATGTTGCCGTTATGCATAAGGCATCAGCTATCATCACAGATGTAGGAAGCGCAACGGGCCATATGGCGTCTCTCACAAGGGAGTATCGAGTCCCCGCAATTCTGAATACCGAAGCGGCTACGAGTGTTATCAGACATGGTTGCGAGATAACGGTTGACGCCATTCACTGCAATGTGTACGAAGGAAGAGTGACCGAACTCCTTGAGTTCGCATCTAAGAAGAAAGCGCCTTTGAAAGAGATGGGTTTATTTAAAAGGCTGGAAAGGGTATTAAAGAAGATCGTTCCTCTAACTCTTGCAAACCCTGAAGATCCTCATTTCAAGCCTGAATATTGTGAGACCTTCCATGATATAACCCATTTTGCCCATGAGAAAGCAATACAGGAAATGTCCGCCATAGGAAAGGGGCATGATCTGAAAGGCATAAGGACGGTCAATCTTGTGGCAGGAATCCCTGTAGCGATAAATTTGTTTGATATTGGGGGAGGTATTTCCCCACATATTAAGAAAGCAACACCCGGAGATATCCTTTCAATACCCTTTTCTGTAATGCTCAGGGGAATGAGCAGTATGAAATGGCCCAAGCCAAGATTTGTGGATGCAGACAGCTTTTTAGGTCTGCGTGAACAGGCATCTTCCGTGCCGGCAAAACAACCATATCATGCGGGAGAAAAGAGTTTTTCCCTTCTTGCTGAAAATTATATGCATTTCAGTATAAGGCTCGGCTATCATTTTTCAATAATTGAGGCGTATGTGTCCGAGAATATGAATGATAATTATATAAAGCTCTCTTTTCAGGGCGGGGGATCATCTCTTGACAGGAGATTAAGACGAGTCAGACTTGTCAAAGAAATCCTCAAGAATTTGGGATTTACAATTCATACTGAAGAGGATGTAATCAATGCCGTTCTTGCGAAATATAAGCAATCGACTATCGAAGGAACATTATATATATTGGGCAAGCTCACTGCCTACACAAAACAACTCGATGCGGTCTTATACAACGATGCAGTAACAGATATGTACATCGAACAGTTTGTGAAGGAACACATAAGAAAGCCGTCAAGCGTAAAAAGTGAACAGTGAAAAGTGAAGGATAGAGAGAAAAGATTCTGCCTTTTCTCTCAGGCTGTTGTACTTTTACGCTCTTGCTCTCTCACTACGTACTTTTCTTTAGCTGCTCCTTCAGCATCTTGTTTTCTTCCTGCATTGCGATCCATTTCATCGCCCGGTCGATGGTGAAAAGGATCTGCTCTTTTCTGAACGGCTTGGTAATGAAATCAAATCCGCCTTTCTGAATCGCTTCTGTAGCCGATTCGACCGTTGCATAGGCAGTAATAAAAATAACCGGGCGATCCGGGTCGTCTTTTTTGATGGCATCGAGGACTTCAATTCCGTCAAGCCCGGGCATTTTCAGGTCTGTAATAACCAGGTCAACCCCTCCTTGTTTTGCCAGTTCAACCGCTTCCAGAGGATTATTGGTGGTTGTGACCTCATAAGGCGTCTTTTCTTTGATGATCATGCTTAGAAGTTTAAGCATATCTAATTCATCATCTACTATTAATATTTTTTTCCCTGCCATCCTGCACTCCTTCGTTTTATTCTTTCGTTCATAAGAAACTACGCTCCAGGGTAAGGTTCACTCGCTCAATGAGTCATTTTTCGCAACTGGGAAGTCCATAATGAATGTAGTTCCTGGCTCCTCTGATTCTTCTTTTGTCTTTGTATCAAACGTAATGGACCCTCCGTGTTTCTTTACGATACCATACGAAACCGAAAGACCAAGTCCTGTGCCTTTCCCCACCTCCTTTGTTGTGAAAAGCGGATCAAATATCCTTTTTCTATGTTCTTTTTTAATGCCACACCCAGTATCAGCTATCTTTATCTCAACCTTTTCGTCAAATGATTTTGTGGTAATAGTTACGGTGCCCCCGTTTTTCATCGCATAAATCGCATTATTGATTATGTTGAAAAAGACCTGCTGTAGTTCTCCCGTGTCCCCAATTATCGCCGGGAGGTTCTCTTCAAACTGTCTCTTCAGTGAGACCTTGTTCACTATGAGGGTATTCCCCATAACGTTTAATACCGATTCTATTCCCTCATTTACATTTAGGGGCTCTTGCTTTTGCTCTTTATGACGCGCAAAACTCAACAGGTTTTCAACAACCCTTTTGGCATTGAGTCCCTGTTTTTCTATTGTTTTCAATATATCATATTCATTAGAATCTGGTTGGACCTTCTCCAGGAGTATCTCTGTAAAACCGAGAATAACCGCAAGTGGATTATTGATTTCATGCGCCACACCGGCAGCAAGCGTCCCCATGGCCGCCAGTTTTTCCGTATAATAACTATGTTCCTCCATTCCTTTTCTTTCAGTAATATCCCTCGCTATGCCAAGGACAGCATAGATATTTCCTTGTTCATCCCATAGCCTTCTGAAATGCGTATTAAGCCAGTACTCACGGTCTTCTATCAGGACCATGTGGGTTATCTGTTTGCTTTCTTTTGTTTCGAATACCTTCTTGATCAACGTCAGAAGCACTTCGTTGCTCGGCCATGAAATGAGCTCCAGCAAATTGCGTCCGACAATACTTTCTTCCCGCAAGGTTAAAAAATAGGCGCCATATCTGTTTATTGAAAGAATATTTCCATGATAGTCCACCGTAAAAATAAGATCCTCTGCATTTTCCACGAGGGATTTATATTGCTGTTCAGACTTCTTGAGTTCTATGGTTTTTTTGGCAACTTCCCTCTCTAAGATATTCGACCAGCTCAGTATCATAAAATTGATGAATAATCCACCAAATAAAATGAGAAAGATAATGAGTCCCTGAAGCGTGAATTGCTGGATGTGGATCGAATGTATTGCCCCTTCTACCTCACTGACAGGCGCTACTACAGCAACTGACCAGATGCGCTTGTCCAATTTAATAGGCGTATAGGCAATTAATTTCTTAATTTCTCCCTCTATCCCCCTGTGCCAGCCGGAAATATACCAGCTTGTGCCTTCCTTTCCCTTTAACATCTTCTCTTTTTGAATTTCATTGATTCGTGCAAAAGAAATCGTAGATTTTTTCCCCTTACGGGCTTCAAAGGCATTCTGTCCGATGAATGCCTCTTCCAGGTGGTAGAGAAAAGTGCCATTTTCATCAATAACCCATGAATAACCGGTTTTTCCTGAACGTATCTCCCTGGTAATGTTGTGTATTAAGCTGTTTGCATCTATTGTGAATAATAAAACGCCGGAGAAATTATTGGATGCAACAGGATGTGACTGATCCACAGATACCTGCCAGACAGGTGTAACAATCTTCATTATAGGTTTTTCTGTCTTATCGTTAAATGCTACAGAAGTGACCTTCGTTAAAAGTATGTTCCCCTTATTTTCTTTCTTGCTTGCCCAATCCAGATAATTTATATCTTCAGTGGTAAGCGGTTCTGAACTGAATTTATGATTCTCGAGAATATGATAGATCTTTCGCAGTTTGTTCTCGATAAACCGTATCTCCAGAGTGCCTTCGTGTTTTATGCTCGAAAAGGTAATCACCATTCTGTTACCGATTGAAGGTGACTCAGAGTATTGTATGGATGGAGAAAGACTGAGCAGAACAAGTTCTCTCTTGAGTGTTTCAAGGCTGTTTTCTATCTGCCGGGCAGCATGCCGGGCAAGGACTAACTGCTGCTGGTTAAAGTCCTCGGTTACGATCTCTTTTACCTTTTGGGAGGACCTCCACCCGAGTATGAGCACTGCCCCCAGTAGGAATGACATTACTATCCCAACCAAAAACTTAAAGTATTTGATATTAAAGGGATGGTATTTTTCTACCAGAGAAAACAGTATTTGTTTAAGATTAAGAAAGGAGGAAGTGCCTTTTCCCAATTATTTGCCTTTTGTATAATGTTGGATTTGTTTTTACAATAACAGAATATAGCAGGAAAAGTTAAGATAGCATCGCCAGATTGTAGCCGCAAAACTTTAGTTTGCGCAGAATATACGCAGGCTAAAGCCTGCGACTACCATTGCGACACAGCCTCTTGACCGGACAAACCAGAACCTATTGAAAACCCTGGATTCCCCGATCAAGTCGGGGAATGACACATTACGTAAAACATAGTTTATAAACAGACTCTATATGGGGTTATTCCCAATCATCTATTATCAGCAAAGCCTTGATACATAACATTCTTCTTGACATGAGCTGATCTATTCAAATAATATTAACTACTATGGTAGTTAATACTGATTTCATTCTTTTAGAACTGATGAAACTCGGCTTGTCTGCATATGAAGTAAAGGCATATCTCTCCCTTCTTGATGAGAACCCGGCGACTGCATATGAAACAGGAAAGGCGTCCGGAATCCCTACTTCAAAGGTGTATGAAGTTCTCAAGAAGCTTGTCAGAAAAGGGATTGTCTCTGTTATTGATGCAGGAAAGACGAGGCGATACATTCCATTGGCAGCAGATGAGTTTCTCAACAGGCATAAGAACATGATGGAGAAGACCATTGACTCACTGAGAACGGAACTTTCTGTGGTTAAAGGGAAACAGGGGTTTTCATATATTTGGAATATTACCGACTATGGTTATCTCATGTATAAGGTCAAAGAGGCAATTGGATGTGCAAAAAGAACTATCCTCCTTTCCATCTGGGAAAAGGATTTGGAATTGATTGAATATGAATTGCGGGATGCGATGAAAAAAGGCGTGAAAGTAGTCATCCTTCACTTCGGATCTCCAAAGGTGAAGATTGGACAGATGTATCCGCATCCGATTGAAGATACGATTTATCAGGAGAAGGGAGGAAGGGGGCTTGTCGTTGTTGTTGATTCCAGCGAGATACTTACAGGGACTATCTCAGCAAGCAATAGGACAGAGGGTGCATGGAGCATGAACAGAGGGTTTGTAACACTTGCTGAGGATTATATAAAACACGATATTTATATTATGAAAATTGTGAAGCGGTTTGACAGGACGCTCAAGGAAAGGTTCGGCGTCAACTATGGAAAATTGAGAGATATTTTCACTGATGAGGATGTGGCATGAAGATATTGCAGAAAAGTTCCGGAATCAATTGACTTAGTTTACTGACGCTTCCAGACCATATTTTTTTATCTTATATCCTATCTGTCTTGGAGTGAGACCGATCAGTCTCGCAGCCTTTGCCTGGTTCCAGCCAGTTTTTTCAAGTGCATCGTGGATGCTTGATTTCTCTATGTCCTCAATCCCGGCCCTTAAGGATTCCTTCTGGAAAATGGCATCGGGAGAGGGTAATTTTATATTTATCGGAAGGTCTGAAGGTTTTACGATATCCTGTCCTGACATCACAACAAGCCTCTCCATAGTGTTTTCGAGTTCTCTGACATTGCCGGGCCAGCTGTAGTCTACCATTACCCGGAGGGCCTCGGGTGATATGGATATATTTTTCCTGTTTTCCTCATTAAAGCGCCCGAGGAAAAATTCTACCATCAGTGGTATATCTTCTTTTCTCTCTTTCAGAGAAGGCATCAATATCGGTACGACATTCAATCTATAAAACAGGTCTTCTCTGAATTTCCCTTTCAGAACGAGTTCTTCAAGGTTCCTGCTTGTTGCGGCAATAAGTCTGACGTCGACCTTTATCGTCCTTTCTCCGCCAACCCGCTCAAATTCTCTCTCCTGAAGCACCCGCAATATCTTGGGCTGAAGGTTCAGAGGAAGATCGCCCACCTCATCAAGGAGTATGGTCCCGTTATCAGCGAGTTCAAATCTGCCTTTTCTTGCATTGATGGCACCTGTGAATGAGCCTTTCTCATGCCCGAAGAGTTCTGATTCGAGTAACCCCTCTGGTATTGAGGCGCAGTTGAATTTGACGAATGGTTCTCTGGCGCGGGGACTCATATAGTGAATAGCCTTTGCGATCAGTTCCTTGCCGGTGCCGCTTTCACCGTATAAGATGACTGTTGCCTTGGAATCTGCAACGCGGTGTACTGACTCAAACACCTCCTGCATTTTATCAGCAGTGCCGATGATGTTCGGAAGGCTGTATCTGCCTTTCAGCTGCTGTTTCAGTTGTTCCCGTTCCTGTTCCGTTTCTTTAAAGTGCTTCCATAGGATTACATACTGGGCAATGATCGATGATATTATTTCCAGAACCCTGATGTCTTCGTCAATGGTTATATCATTGTTTTTGAAGATCCTGTCAGCGCTCAGAACACCGATAGATTCATCTTTGAACCTGATCGGAAGACAGAGAAAAGAAATCCCGCTTTTTTTGAATCTCGATCCGGTCTTATTCAGAAATAAGGGCTCCTCTCCGACATTCGGGATGACAACAGGAGACCCTTTTTCAAGCACTCTACCGACAATACCTTCGCCTATTTTATATTTGCCGCGTTCAATCTGCTCTTTTGTGAGGCCGTGCGAAGCAACGATTCTCAGCTCCCTGGTATTCTGATCAAGGAGAAAGACAGAACCCCTCTCCATTTCGAGGAAGTCCCCGATAGCGCGCATGGCCTTTGAGAGGTTCTTCTCAAGGTCAAATGAGGAATTGAGAACCCTGCTCACCTCAAGCAATGCAGAAAGGATACGGTTTTCTCTTATTAATGACTGAGCCATAAACTCTTTATAAGGATTCGAGGGTCCAAGGGTTCCAGGATTCCAGGGGCAGTTTACTTGAACCCTCGACCCCCTGAACCCTCGAATCCTTTTTTTACACATTTTCCACCATCTCCCAGACGCCGCATGGGCAGATGCCGGCGCAGAAGCCGCAGCCGATACATTTATCGTCATCAACAATATACTCGTATGAACCATCTTTATGCTCTGTCCTGCTTATGGCGCCCCAGTAACAGGTGGTTTCACACATATGACAGTCACGGCATGTGGCACAGGACATGCATTTGTTTGCTTCATGCTCTGGAGTAAAGTCTCCCCGGCAGACATCATAGTATTCTGCCTTGATGCGTTCATACGGGATAACCTGTTTTGTCTCGGGCAGCCGCGGTGCGTGCATGAGCTGATAGTGAATCGTGTCTGCAGTAATCCTTCCCTGACCAATGCTATGAGTGACGAGACCTAACCGTGTTGCATCCCCGATAGCGAATACCTTAACATCAGAGGTCTGGCCGATCTCATTCACCGCTATCCATCCCCGTTCTGAATGAATATTCGGTGGCAGGAAGTCCAGAATCGGCACGTCTCCTACTGACATGATAACGAGATCTGCATCCAGCGATGAGCTGTCTTTAAAGTAGAGTTTCTTTTCATTGTTATCATACCGGTCGGTAAATTTGGGCCATACGATTTGCGTGCCTTTTGCAACAGCTGTTTCCATCTCCTTGCCGAACGCCGCCGGCTTCTGAATATCAACCGCTATAACCGAATGGGCCCCGCAGTTATATGCCTGGGAGGCAACATCCATGCCGACATTGCCTGCGCCGATAATAACCACCTTCCTCCCTTTCAGTTCCGGGATGTCTCCAAGATTAACGCCTCTGAGAAAGTCATAGGCAGAAACAATATGCTCTGAACCGGGAAACGGAAAAATCCTCGGTTTATGCGCACCGCACGCGACAACGACTATCTCATGGTCCTTATAAATCTTTTCGAATTCCTGCTGGTCTATGTGTGCGTTCAGGTGGACGTTGACACCTATTTCCCTGAACCGTGAAAGCTCTTTCTGGAGGATCTCCTGGGGGAGACGCTCCCTCGGGATGCAGAGCTCAAGCTTGCCTCCCAGTTTATCGGTTGCCTCATACAGATCAACAATGTGTCCTTTTAAACCAAGCTGCCAGGCAGCGCTCAAACCCGCAGGCCCGCCGCCGATGACGGCTATAGTGTGACCTGTCGGGTCGGCTTTTTTCGGAGCAGGCAGATCAAGGGCAAGGCTGCCGTATTTGTCTATGCTGAGAGGTTTATCAAACTGCGCTCTTGTACAACTCTGCATGCAGAGGTTCGGACATATCTGTCCGCATACCGTAGCAGGCAGGGGGCTGTACTGGAGAACAAGTTCCAGTGCCTCGTGCAGTTTGCCCTGTCTTATGAGGGTTGCCCTTTTATGTGACGGTATGCGTGTCGGGCAGTTATATGCGCATGGGGGAAGATATTTTTCATTTGCCCAGACCGGTCTGTTCCGCCTGTCTTTGCCGGTTGTTATATAAGGTAAAATTGTTTGATCGTGACTGATGTATGGTCCAAATATACCGCCTTGTCCAACCTCTTTTTCCCATACGTTCTTCCTGAAGTCCGAGGTGGACATCCTGAACCATCTCCGCGCCCTTTTTTCCTGAGGGGTGTAAGCAACGAGTTTTTTCCATTCATCAGAAGAACTGGTAAGTTCATTGTAGTATGACATCCTATCAATTGCTTCGAGATATGGCTTCATATTTGTCCTGAGCCATTCCCAGTCCTGAGGGGTCAGTTCGAGGAGTTTTACATCCCTTTGGCTGAATTCATTTATGGGGCCTCTGAAATATATCGTCCCTCCGACCATCCCTACACAGGGACGGTAACCGAGGATATTTTTTGGATTCCGTGAATTCACACCACATACGACTGCTATTCCACCTGCCTTGAATTCAGCAAACGAATCTCCAACATTCCTGAAATACCAGGATTGAGGCGGGTCAAATCTCGGGTTATGCTTTGTCATGGTATCGCATCGTGAACCACCGCTTCCCTGGACATAAAGTACCCCCTGAGCAGCAGCATTGAAGGCGCCATTGGTGACATCCCCTAAAACCGTTATCTTTGCCCCGCAGTTGATCCAGCCGACGTCATCGGAAACGCTTCCTTTGACGATAATCTCTGTGCCGGGCATCCCCATGCTCACGAGTCTCTGTCCGGTCGGTCCCTCAACGGTTATTTTTATTGTTTCACCTCTCGGCCATATCCTCCCGCCGATACCGTGCTGTCCATCAGCAATGATATGCAATTCACGCGCGCCATCCCTGACAGCCTGCTGTATCTGTTCTTCAAGTATCCTGGAAGGGACACGATGACCGTCAGCAATGCCGTGAATAGTTATAGCTTTGAGCTTAGAGCTTAGAGCTTGGAGTTGTTCTTGTGCAATTGCTTCTTTGCTTTCTGTTTTCTGTTTTATGCTCTTTGCTCTATGCTCTTTGCTCTTTTTAGCACGCATAACTTATTCCCAATCTGTCTGCCATTGCTTTGTCATCAATGCTCAAGCCGTCAGACATCCCGATGGGCAATTCCGTACTCCTACCCATGGGAGCAAATATTTTCTTTAACTCCACATCAGCAGACCGAAAGACTTCCACAACACGCTCTGCAACTTTGTCTGAATCGAGTCTCCGGTATAGCTTTGGATCCTGTGTGGTTATGCCCCGTGGACACTTCCCTGTATTACACAGGTTGCAGCGGTTCAGTTCATCGCCGAAGCAGTTCGCTGCAGCCTGCATTATGTATTTGCCGACAGAAACAGCCGATGCTCCAAGCATAATGAGCGCTGCTGCATTGGCTGCCAGATTCCCTTTCTTTGCAATACCACCTGCAGCTATGAGGGGCAGCTCATTCTGTTTGCCCTGTTTTACAAGGTCAAGATAGCATTCCCTGATATTAGATGCGATCGGGTGTCCCATCTTGTCAATTGATACATTGTATGCAGCGCCTGTGCCTCCGTCCTCGCCGTCAATCGAGAGGGCTGCTGCAAAAGGATTCCGTGCAAGGTTGTTCAAAACGGAACGTGCCGTCTTTGTACCGGAAATCTTTGGATAGATCGGGACCCTGAATCCCCATGCCATAGACATGGACTGGATCATCTTGGCGACAGCCTCTTCAATAGAGTATTTCGTCTGGTGTGTAGGAGGTGACGCAAGGTCAACGAACTGCGGTACACCGCGAATGCTCGCAATCAGCTTGAGAACTTTCTGCGCCATGAGCAGACCGCCATCACCGGGCTTCGCACCCTGACCGTATTTGATCTCGATTGCAGCAGGGTCTTCAACCATGTGAGGGATTGCATGGATAATCTCATCCCATCCAAAGTATCCTGATGCGATCTGGATGATAAAATATTTCAGAAATTTTGATTTCAAGAGCCCTGGCGGCACGCCACCTTCTCCTGTAGCCATGACAACCGGAAGCCCTTCCACCTCATTGAGATACGTAATCCCCATTGCAAGTCCTTCCCACATGGGCGGTGATAATGCCCCGATAGACATGCTGCCGATCATGATCGGGAATATCTCCCTCACCGGAGGAATGAATTTATCGCTCTTGCTGTCAACGATGAGTTTGCCGTTTGTTTTTTTGAGAGGCAGTTCATCTGCCGGCAGAATCCTGCCAAGGAGGGTTCTGACACGGAATTCATGTCTTCCTGCGTCAAGTGCAGGGTCTGTAAGCATCGAGATCCTTGTAAATTTGAGCCTGTCAAGGGTAGAAACAGCCGGGTCGTTTCTCCTCCCGCCTCTCTTATATCCCTCGCCACCTTTGTTTTTATAATGGAGAAATTTGTTCTGGGGGTTGAATTCAGGCTCTATGGCATCATTCGGACATACGAGGGTACATGTGCCGCACCCGGTACAATGTCTTTCTATATCGGTGACCTGTTCAACAACCTGGATAATCTTTCTCACCGATTCCGGTGTCGGAACCGGTCCTTCTGAATAAACAGTCCGCTTGACCTTAACAGTCGGCTCAATTGCCTTCACAGGGCAGACTGCTGTGCATCTGCCGCAGCGTTTGCAACGGTGATCTCTCCAGCGGACAATATACGGGAACTCTTTTAATGAGAGCTGATGATTATAATCTAACTTTGTAGCTGGTTCCATACCTTCACCTCCTCAGCATGAGGTTTGACAATAACCATGTCGTATTTCATCGGGAAGATGTCCTCTGCTTTATTTCGATCAGGAATGGCACTGTCAAGTCCACATTCCTCAGACATTAATGCATATTTGCCCTTTATCCCGCCGACAACCCCAGGCCTCAGTTTCTTGGCGTCATGCGCCATGAAGCAGGCGCCATCAGGGGTGAATCCAATAACTACATTTGGTCCATCAATGCACAGGGGCCGCAGGGATTGTTTCATAAGACGCAAAGCATCTTTGTCATCCCTGGACGCGATCTCGGTATCCTTGAGGGGTGTTATCACATCTTTAAAGTAGGTTAAGGGAAATCCCAGTTGCCGCACAGTATAGTGGAGTATGTGCGTAAATACTTCGCTGTCACTGTTATAACCGACATATCCCGGGAACCCCCTGCTCATCAAGAATTCCCTGATGGGTACAAACGCAGTATTTTCACCATTTGTCATCGAGCAATAACCCTGAATAAAGAAGGGGTGGCATGCATATAAGTAGATTGCATAGTTGGTATTCTGCCTGCCCTGTGCAAAAACGATCTTCGCCCTGATATTGTCTCTGTCAAGACCGAAGAACTCGGCCACCTGGAGGGGATCGCCGACTTCCTTGAGAGTGATTACGTCCGGATAAAAGGAGAAGGCAAAGAGAGACTCATCCTGCTCTCCCATTTTTCTCAGAGTAAGCCGTACATTCATGAGGAGATCTTCCTTCTCCCTCGCGGTCTTATACTTGTAAGAAGTGGGATAGTCATATATTCGAGCGAAATACTGATCACGCGGGGTTATCCCCTTAACGTGTTTTATCTTCGGAGCCCAGACCTCTTTGAGTTTAAAGCCTGCCTTGTTCATGAATTCATCAAGCAGCTTCGCCCCGCTTTTCGAAGATATCCCGGACAGGATCGGATATCCCTTCAGTTTTTCGAAATCCCCGCCAAGGTCTTTCAGGGTAAGGCCGAGGCCTGAGCCGTCATGGCCTTCCTTCATTGTCTCGAGGGCAAGGATATTCTCCATAGGGGAGAAATATTCATTTGAAGTTATCGCAGCAAGTCTGCACATAATTCTTTACCTCTCTGTTTCGTCGGCTAACGGTTGCCGTGTGTATATGTTAAAAAACTGTTACATTTTTGTCAAGTAGAAAACAATTTTGTATTATATAAAATAATCATGATTTTCTCCCATTCTTAATATCCCGCTGCCATTTAAGGGTTACAAGTGGACACCTGCGATTATGTAATTAAACAACTCTTATACATTTTGTCATTCTGGCTTGTCCAGAATCTTTCTTATCTTCTCTCCGCATCATTTCGTTTTGAAGAAGGATTCTCGCCCCGGCGACTCGCTGAGGTGACTGCACTATTGACGGAGGGATCTATAAGGGAAGTTATGCGGTAACAAACGGAGTTGCCAATGTAATACCTGTTGACTGCTATATCCCGGGCTGCCCGCCCACACCAGTCCAGATTATTATGGGACTTCATAGTCTCATTGAGAGGATGGTCCGGGCGCATACGAAATAACTTGCCTGTTATTCAGATTGATTCCTAAGAGAGATTCAATTTCATTCCTTCCATTGATTCCTCCGGGAACCTGCTCTCTTTCCATGCATTCTGTCGCATATCTTGATGCGTGCTGACTTTTTGGGTATCTGAACTCTATACGGAATGCCACTTACAGACGGAATCACTCAGGACATAGTCCTTCATATAAACACGCACCGAGATCATTCACAATCAGATGCGTATAACACCTACCAACAAATGTTTTCAAGGGCTCTAAAGTCTTATCAAATTCTTTATCAAAGACGCACAGTGGATGGCATTAATGGGGTGCGACTCTAACTCCCTCCTTAGCAGTTTCGAGAAGATAGAGTTTTGAAGATTACCAGAAAAAATAAACGTCTCACGCTTGCGCAAAGAACGCCACCCCGCTTGGTGCTATTTAACGCTCAATTTCTTTTTGTGCCAAACGGTACGGAACGAATATAACTTGCATACTATCATAAGGTGAGTGTCGTACTTAGTCGCTATTATATGCAGTTTTAGGATAATGAACTAATCCACTATTTTTTGGTCGATGTCTGGCAGTGCCGTCTTAAGTTTGTGGAAGTCTTTTTGCTTTTATGTGGGGTGTATTTTCAGTCAGCAACCAGCTGTTTGCTTTTTTTAAGATATCGAGCGACTGCATATAAAATAGTTATGAAAATAAATGATAAACCTAAAATCACTATGACAGTTCTATTTTCTTGTTTGCCATACCGTATATACTGATTTCTCTCGATCAATAGAATCACACATACTATCCATAAATAGGTTGTACCATATTCTTTGATGATAAGGCGCTTCCAGTTGAATGTCATGTTTTTAACAGTCTTTCCTATTCCTGAAAACTTTGGTATAAATCTGTTTACATTCCGGCAGTAATCGATATACTCCTGCCCGAATTTATTAGCAAGGTAATTCTCCTCTGCCCTGATAATAGCCATATAGAAGAATATGAATAGTGGTATCCCTATGAGATAAAACGGGAACGAATGAGCAACGATACCGAGCCCTGCGATAATCAGGATATTCCCAAGATACAACGGATTTCTGCAATGGGCAAAGATACCTTGCTTAACAAGTCTTTTGGCAAAGACATTTCTGTCCTTTCCACCGCGTTTAATGTAAGTAAGTCCTATGGTTAACGCCCGCACTATTTGTCCAGCTAAAGCAACTGTTACTCCGATAACATAGCTTACATATTCGAAGTACTTGCTCCCCAAGGAAGGTGTTACACTAAACACGAGAAGGAAAAACAGAAGAGGGAATAAACTATTCCTGTATCTGAAGATGAAGTTACCGAGTTTTACCATTGCATCATTTCACCGCAACCATTCCGCAGAAATTGTACCATTTGAAAAAAACATCACAATACCTGAACCCCTGATTCAACAGCATTTCCCTGTTTTCAAGCAGTCTATAGGGGATCAGTACATTTTCGAGTGCTTCTCTCTTCTGTGTAATCTCCAGCTCACTGTATCCTCTTTCCCGTTTCAGATCATAATAATACTTGATGAACAATCTGTTAAAAAGGGAGTCTTCACCCAGAACTTTCTCAACGAGGATAAAACATCCATTACTGGTCAGCCCCTTAAAAATGTTTTCTATCAATTTTTCCCTGTAGAGAGGTCTGATAAACTGCAGGGTGAGAATCATAATAATTACCGAGGCATTCTCTGCATATATATCTTTATTCAGGTCTCCACAGACAAGTTCGTATTCCCCTTGGAAATTATTTTCAGAAAGTTTCTTTCTGCACTTGTCGAGCATATCCTCAGAGTAATCTATCCCGATATATTTCACCTTGTCACCTATGGCTTTATTAATGTTTAATAAAGTTGTGCCTGTTGAGCACCCCAAATCATAGATATGTGTTTCTTCCACTGCAAAATCGACTGCCATTTCAACTATCATCCTCTGGATTTCCTGATAAAAAGGAACAGAGCGGTAGAGCATATCGTCAAATACAGCAGCAACTTTCTCATCGAAACTGAAATCACTGACATAATCAATTCTTTTATTGAATATTTCATCTTTGTTCATAGGTGCTAACTCCTAATTTACTGTTATTTTTAGTATTATAACAATGATCACTTTGGATATAGAAGCTTGTTTGAATATGATATATCCATAGTTTTGCATGACATCAGCCATTATCTTCTCGGCAAGGATAGTTTAGAACAGAAGCGGCTTGAATTTAGCGAGAATTGTTGCAAGAGATGTCGTCGAAATGCGGTCGACAATCTTTATTTTACGAGCCTGCCAGTCAATAGAGCGAACCTGATCGGAAAGGGCGACCCCTGAGGTCTTTTTGGCACCATCGAGAATCACCTCAAAAGGGTAACCTTTGATATTCGTAGTGATGGGACAGACAAGGCAGAGGCCGGAGGCCTTATTGTAGTATTCCGGCGATAGAACAACCGCAGGCCTGAAGCCTGCCTGCTCATGCCCTGATGTTGGATCGAAACTCAAAAGGATGATATCTCCGCGATCAGGAATTGTTCTCATCAAAAAAGCTCCTTTCCAACAGGACGTCCGAAATCAACCTCACCGTGCCGGTTTTGAGGAGTAATTCCTCTAACGAGTTCCTTTAATGAATACTCCTTCTTCCCTACAGGCTTTATGATTATCCCATCATCAGCTTCGTCAATCTCGACAGTGGAGTCCACACCTATCCCTGCCTTCTTCGCCAAGTCTTTGGGTATCCTCACGCCGATACTATTACCCCATTGGGCTGTCTTCGCAATCATAGAGCACCTCCTTTTAGCGGCTACCTTTTAAGATAGTATATCCTATGGATATACAAAACAACAAGCCCCAGAAAAAATTTCACCTGATAGAACGCAACCACCCGCATATTTCGCCAAATGTGTTGTTTTGCGATTGTATTCAACGGAATGAGCAGAACGCGATATAGTGTTCAGTACTCTGAAGGATGTTTTTACGGGACGTTGATTCCTAAAGGGACTAATCAGGAAGCAGTGTTGTATAAGGCAGCAAGCAAGGCGGGGTGCGACTTTCACTCCGAAGTGTAGCATATTTTTATTGAGGCAAGTTACAACACGAACTTTTGATCGGAGTACTTATTGCGAAGATTCTTCTACTAACCCACACTTCATTTTCATAATTTAACCGGCAGGAGATAGTGGAAATTTCCATCTCCAACAGTTTTACTCAATTGCTCTATAACACGATCGGCGTTATCATTCGGGCCAGCTATATACAGTGGCTTCCCATCTTTTCCGAATTCGATATTATAGGGAAGATCTGCCTCAGATGGTTCGCCAAGAATAAACCGTGATAATCTAAAGTCTTTCTGAGGTTCGAATCCCAGTTTTCTGGCATATTCTATAGCGCCATACACAATCCGATTAGCCAACACAGGATCACAGGTAATAAGGGAAGACTCTTCAAACATTCTGAGTTTTAGCTTCTCATACTCTTCCAGAGGGATATTTGCATTACAAAATGTATTCTTAAGGCCAAGACAGTATATGTCTACTAAAAAAACGCCTATAATGAATTCGTTATTGGGTTGCTTACGTGACAGCAAGATATGTGCTAATCCCTTTTCCTGCCAGTCCTGATTCAATAGACACTCATAGATAGAGAATTGTTCGGCCCTCTTAATAAGTCCCGTTTTGTATGAATGACTATCAAGGCCGAAGTTAGTCAAGGCATTCGACTTCTTCTTCCTTTCATTATCTTTTCTTCTTTTTTTCAGTAAAGCTTTTTGCCTTCTTTTCTCATCTTGTGCCATTTCTTTCTCCGACTTCAATAATCCAACTGGTCTATTTAGAACTCCACATTCCTTGCTGTAACCCACACAATTATATCATGGCCGGGGGGTGTTTTAGTTCAGGAAGGAATCTTTTTTTGTGTAACCTTCATGGAAGCATGAAAGCTGACATTGTTCTTACTTTCGAGATTCTCGCCACAACATCAAAGCAAGCCCGGATGCAATTAAAAAACCAGGCACACTTATCCATATAGGTAAAATCATTCCACTTATGGTAACTTCCCAACAAAAGAACAGCCGGAGAAGATGTATAAAGGCAATAAGCGAGAACACGATAATAGCAATGGTTGTAAATAGTTTCATGATTCGTTCCCTCCTTTTTCATAAAGTGGTAAATATTGCCTATTTATCTCCATTTGTACCCTGTTGTTTTAATGAGTATATCACAGGTGCGGATAACAGGAAGGAAGGGAGAAGAATAGGGGTGGAGCTAACATTGTGACAACCACTCCTTACCCACAACATAATACACGAAGAGCATGCCGAAACCGGCAAGCCCTTCGCTATTTACTGGACGACAAGTTGATGGAAAAAATGTGTCTAACTCGCACCAAGCGTTTTCGCCGCCTTGTTCACATCCTTGGGATTGACCCAGAGAATGGCAGCGTAGCGACCTGCGCCAGCCGACACAGCGTCAATTGCCGTAACGTTAATGTTCTTGGCCGCCAGTGTTTTGAGCAGGTCAGCCACAGCACCCTTCCGATCATCCCCCTGGGCTAAGAACCCGAACTTCTGAGGGCGAGTCTTGATCTTTGCTACCTTGACAGCCTTCTTGAACACCGCTACATCCTCGGGAATAAAATCGAGCTGAGCCTTCCTACCGCTTGGGAACCCAGAGAATGCCAACAGGTTCACGCCTGCCGCTGCCAACGTCCCCAACACACGTGACCCCTCACCCGGCTTGTTCGAAACATCCATTGCAAAATACGCCACCTTCCTGATAATGTTCGCCATATCCGACACCTCCTCTCTCTTATTTTTTAATGATTTCTAATTAAAGTTTATAAAATTCAGAGAAAGGTTACAACGCTTTAGTTCAGGAAGG